>CAYQBQ010000005.1:19458-23196 GCA_964415805.1 uncultured Clostridium sp. | reverse complement strand
GAATAATAATATATAAGTAATATAAAAGGACTAGAAATATTCTAGTTCTTTTTTACTTTTTATTATAAAAGTATTGATTTTTTGTATAAAGAATAATAAAATAATGATATTGAAAATAAAATGAAATAAGAACATTTAACAAAAATCAGGAAGGAATGAGAGATTTGAAAATAATACTAGATGCAATGGGTGGAGACAATGGACCTGATGCAAATATAAAAGGAGCAGTTAATGCAGTAAATAAAGTAAAAGCAGAAATTATATTAGTAGGAAAAGAAGAAGTTATAAGAAGCAAAATAAAAGAATTTTATGGGAAAGAAATAGAAGAAATTTCAGATAGATTAAAAATACAAAACGCTACGGAAACAATAGAAATGGAAGATAAACCAACAGAAGCAATAAAACATAAAAAAGATTCTTCAATGGTAGTAGGGTTTAATATGCTAAAACAAGATGAAGGTGATGTATTTATATCAGCAGGAAATTCAGGAGCATTACTTGCAGGGGCAACATTACTAGTAGGAAGAATAAAAGGTATAGACAGACCGGCATTAGCAGGAATATTACCAGCATATAAAAGCCAATTATTATTAATGGATTGTGGTTCAAATACAAATTGCAAACCTATAAATTTATTACAATTTGCTCAAATGTCTACAATATATTTAAGAAATACATTTGGAATTGAAAAACCAGCAGTTGGACTTTTAAACATTGGTACAGAAGAAACAAAAGGAAATGAATTAGTTAAAGAAAGTTATAGATTATTAAAAGAAAAATCAGAAGAATTAGATATCAATTTTGTAGGAAATGTAGAAGGTAGAGATGCATTTTCAGGTGAAATTGATGCAATTGTAACTGACGGATTTACAGGTAATGTATTTTTAAAAACAACAGAAGGATTAGGAAAATTTGTAAAAAAATCTTTAAAAGAAAGTTTAATGAAAAATATATTTTCAAAAATAGCTGCAGTTCCTGCACTTCCTGGAATTAATAGATTTGCAGATGTAATGGATTATAAAAGATATGGAGGAGCTCTATTTTTAGGAGTTAAAAAGCCAGTTGTTAAAGCACATGGAAGTAGTGATGAAAGATTATTTGAATATACAATAATTCAAGCAGAAAAATTTGTTGAAAATAGAGCTGTTGAGAAGATGATAGAAGCATTTAACAAATAAAATAAACTGAACATGTAGTATAAAATAAAAATAATTAGTAAATATACTTGACAAATATAATAACATATAATATAAAAGTATTATAAAAATTAGATAATACATACACATGAAAACTTGAGAGGAGGTGAACTCGAAATTATGAGTTCAGAAGAAATTTTAGAGAAAGTAAAAGCTATAATTGTTGAACAATTAGGTGTAGCTGATACAGCTGTAACAATGGAAGCGTCTTTTATAGATGATTTAGGAGCTGATTCTTTAGATATAGTTGAATTAGTAATGGCTATTGAAGAAGAATTTGATATTGAAATTCCAGATAGTGATGCAGAAAAAGTTGTAACTGTAGGAGATGTAGTTGATTATATAAAAGAAAATGTATAATAAAAAAGAATGAACCAGAGGGGGAGTTTCAACCAATTTAAGAACGTCCCCACTGGTTTATTTTTTTATAAAGCATAATTTAAAATAGAAGAATAGTTTTTTAATAATTCAAGAAAATACATTTTGCAGGTCTTATGTTTGATTTCAGTTGAATTATAAATTATATAATTGAAATCAACATTATCGGAAGAAGAAATATTTATATTTCCTATTTGGGAATATGGTATTAATGGAGCTTCGAAATATAAAGGGCAATCTATGTTAATATTTATTGAGTTTATTAAATCTTTTCTTATTGGTATAAATACGGTTTTATCAATATTTTCAATTTTTAAATTTGTAATTCGAGAAGTTCCTTTGTTAATTACAATTTTATTTAAATTTTCTTTTTTCCATTGTTCGAAACTATTTTCAATCAATTCTTTAATGTTTATTGTTTCAAAGTTATCAAAAATATAATTTATTAATTTTATACTATCTTGTGTTCTGAATTTTTTAGTATCAGCACCTAAAACAACACATATAATATCAATATTATTTCTTTTACAAGCTGTTACTAAGCATCTGTTAGCACCATTTGTAAATCCGGTTTTAACTCCATAAACGCCAGTTAAATTACCTAGTAATTCATTTGTATTAGATAATTGTTTCGGATAGCCGTTTATAGTAATAGTATAATCTTTAGTTCCAACAATTTGTGTGAATGTGGTGTTATTTAATGCATAATTTGATAAAATAGCTAACTCATAGGCAGTAGTGTAATGTTCATCTGAATCTAGACCATGTGGAGTTTCAAAATGAGTGTTAGTAAGACCAAGTTCTGATGCTTTTTTATTCATTAATTCAGCAAATCCTTCAATACTTCCTCCGGCATATTCAGCAAGTGCAACAGCAGAGTCATTTCCAGAGCGAAGCATTAATCCATATAATAGATCTCTAACTGTAATTTTGTCGCCAGTTTTTAAACCTAATCTTGAACCACCTGTTCCAGCTGCTTTTTTTGATACTTCTATGGTTTCATCTAGATTGCAATTTTCTATAATGATTGTTGCTGTCATTATTTTTGTTGTTGATGCCATTTTCCTTTTTTGTTTTTCATTTTTTCCATATAAGATTGTGTTTGTGTTTCTATCTATAACAACACATGCACGGGAATTTATATCAGGTGGTTTTATTTCTTTTTTGGATAAATTTGATGATGTTATTTCAGAATTTACATCAATAATTTCATCGTCTCCTATATCGTCACAAAATGAAAAAGAAAATATTCCAAAAGATAATATGGAAAATAAGATAAATATTTTATAAAAAGTTTTTTTCATGATACACCTCTTAAATCTTCTATAAAGTATATGATGTTTTTTATAAAAATATTAACAATTGATTAGACATACGGAAATCAATAAAAACATGATTATTATACATAAAATATTGATTTTGTAACAAAAATGTAATATAATTGTAATGTAAGCACAAAAATTTTTATTATTTCAGGAATACTATATCCGTAAGGATAAAAATATGGCATAAAATATATTAAAAATTATGAAGAAAAGCCTATTGACTTCAATAAATTAATGAAATAAAATATAATTAATGTTATTAAATGTAAGGAGAAGATTTTGATATGGAGAAAAGAAAAAGTAATTTATTAATAATTATTATTTTGATTGTCGGTATTTGTTTGTTAATACCTAATAAATCAAGAGCAGCATTACCGAGTACACCAGTATATTTCGGAGCGAATTTTATTAGAGAAAATAGTGCAACTATTGTGTATAATGAGTATGGTGTACATGATGCTGGGAAAGATATAGGATATTCTATAGGAAATCCAATAGCAAATGGAACAGATGATGCAACTAAATCAGCAGCTGTTGTTTGGAATATTATGAAATATCCAAATGATAAAAGTGGGGCTACTGGAACAAGTGGAAACTACTATTGTGTAAGAGAAGGTATTGGATTTTCTGGTATGAAAATTGATGGAAAACCAGTAGTAGAGTTATATAATAATTCTTACGATTTTAAAGAAAAAACTGTATTGAATAATGTTAAAACATTAAAAAATATTGATGAAAACAATTATTATGGTTTGTTGGCATTATCAGATTTGTTATATCTTGAAGGAATTGATAACAAAGATGAATTCTTGAAAAAAGTGGGAATAAATAAGGAAAAT
>CAYQBQ010000005.1:5564-19448 GCA_964415805.1 uncultured Clostridium sp. | reverse complement strand
ATTCAATATCAAAATATAGATTTTTCTTTTTGTTTAACAGAAAGTGATATAAAAGTTGTTCAACAAGCGGCAATTTGGTATTTTTCAAATCAAGATCAAGATGAGAAATTTAAAAATATATATGATAATATGAATAAGGAAGCATGGTTGTTTTATAAAACTGCAGATGGAAATAAATTTAATTCATTAAATGGTTATGATTTTTCTCAAACTCTTGATGGTCAGGTTGGATCTGGAATGGCGAGAAATTATCAAGCAAATATATTATTTAAATATTTAATAACAACAGCAAAACAATCTGCATGTTTATATAAAAATGGAACAGCAAAATCAAATACTAAAATAGTGGTATATACAAATAAATCTAGTGAAGATAATACTCAACCTATTATTGCTATTGAAAGATTACCTGAAGAAGTAAAAGAATTTGACTTAGCATTAAGAAAATACATAACAAAGATAGATGGAGTAGCTCTTACAGGGACAGATTCAAGAGTTCCAAATATTGATGAAAGTTCAATAAAAACAAATAATACTGCAACATATAAGCATAAGAAGAATCCAGTTAAAGTAAAAAGTGGAAGTACAGTAACATATAACTTAACAATATATAATGAAGGAGAAAAAGCTGGTAGAGCAACAAAAATAGTTGATCAATTGCCAGAAGGATTAAAATATAGTAAATTAAACACAAGTGGATTTACTGCAAATTATGATGAAACAAACAACAAAATAACAATAACAAGAAATTCTGATAATACTAAAAACCTTGAAGCATATACAGAAAATAATTTGAAATCAGAAACAATTGAAATTGAATGTACTGTTACAGCAAAACCAGATTCTAAAAATCAAAAGATACTAACAAACGTTGCATGGATATCAGAAGAATATGATGATGTAGATAAAGTAACAATAACAACAGAAGTTGGAAAGGATAGAGATTCCGAACCATCAACAGCACCAAGTGTAAATAAAAACAATATGACAGATTATATTGGAAATAATAGTAATAAAACTGATTTAACAGATTCTACATATTATTATAAAGGACAACAGGATGATGATGACTTTGAAAAATTAGTAATAGAACCAGCAGTGTTTGACTTAAAACTTGTAAAAAGAATAGAAGAAGTAAATGGAACCAAAGTGCCAGAAAGAATAAACAACATTGATATAACAAAATTAGCAAATGGAACAGCAACAACTGCTGATTACGATTTAAATAAAGATCCAGTAACTGTAAAAAAAGGAGATATAGTAAAATATACACTTAGAATATATAATGAAGGTGATATAGATGGATATGCTTCAGAAATTAGTGAAGACATACCAGATGGATTGGAATTTTTATGGTCTGAAAAAATGGAAGCAGAATTAGAGTCAGATACAACTTTAACAGATGAAGAAAAAGAAGCAATTAAATATAATCAAGGAATATGGTATATAAGAGATGTAAATAAAGAAACAAATAAGGTTGAATTAATAACAACAGATGAACTAGCAAAAGGAAAAGGGGCAGAAATATCAACTGATGGAGCTAACTTGATAAAAGCATTTGATCCATCAAAAGAATATAAATATAAAGTAAATAATGCCAATCCAGATTTTAAAGAAGTATCTGTTTACATGAAGGTAACAGCAGAAAATTCAACAGGAACAATAATAAGAAACGAAGCTGCTATAACAGGGGATACAGATAGTGATGGAAATCCAATAGATGATAGAGATTCTAGAACAGACAAATGGATTAAATACGAAGATGATGAAGATTATGATAATGTTGTATTACAATCATTTGATTTAGCATTAAGAAAATTCATAATAGCTGTAAGTAAAGATACTAACATAGAAGATACAGATTATTTAAAGAATCCAGATGGAACATATAAAAGAGCACCAGTTGTAGACACATCAAAATTAAATACAACAGATGAAAATGGAAAAATGATAACTACTGCAATATATAATCATACTAAGGAACCAGTAGAAGTATCAAAAAATGATTATGTTTTATATATGTTAAGAGTATATAATGAAGGTGATCTAGCTGGATATGCAAGTGAAATAAAAGATCATTTGCCATCATATTTACAATATGTAGATGGTGATTTTAATAAAAAGTATGGATGGAAAGTATCAGAAGATGGAAGAACAGTAACAACAACATATTTGGAAAATTCTAAAATAGATGCTGCTGAAGTGAATAAAGATAGCAAACAAGATGAAACAAAATATATATTACCATATAAAGAAGTACCAATTATGTGTAAAGTAACAAGTGATGCAAAGGGAAAAATTACAAATATAGCAGATATTACAGAGTATAGAGATGAAAATAAAAAAATAATAGATGATAGAGACTCAAAACCAAACAACGTAGTATTACCATCTGATGAAAAACTACCTGAATATAAAGATGATGAAACAGGAAAATATGTACCAGGACAAGCAGCTGATGATGATTTTGAAAAAGTAGTAGTAAAAAAATTTGCTTTAGCAATAAGACAATTTATTACTGGTGTAAATGATAATGAAGTAACTACAAGAATACCTGGAGTTAAATATGATAAAGAAAATAATAAGATAACATATGAACATACAAAAGATCCAGTGGATGTTGTAACAAATGATATTGTTACATATACAATTAGAGTATTTAATGAAGGCGAAATAGATGGATTTGCAAGTAAGGTTTCAGATGATATACCAGAGGGTCTAGAATATTTACCAGATAATGAATTAAATAAAGAATATAGATGGGTAATGTATGATAGTGAAGGTAAAGAAACAGAAGAAGTTTCTAAAGCAGTAAAAATAACAACAGATTATTTATCAAAAGAACAAGGAGAAACAAGAATGAAAGCAAATTCTGGAGCTAAAGAAAATCCAGCATTGCTAACAGCATTCGATACTAACAAAGAAATATCAGAAACAAATCCTGATTATGCAGATGTTAAAGTAGCATTTAAAGTGGTAGAACCAAATGGATCTGACAGAATAATTGTAAATTCAGCACAAATATCAGATGATACAGATAAAGATGGAAAACCAATTGATGATGAAGATTCAACTCCAGATAAATGGATAGACGGAGAAGATGACCAAGATAGAGAATATATCAAATTAAATTACTTTGATTTAGCATTAAGAAAATGGGTAACACATGCAATAGTAATTGAGAATGGAAAAGAAACTGTAACACAAACAGGACATAAAGCTGAAGATGATCCAGAACAAGTTGTTAAAGTTGAATTAAATAGAAAAAAATTAAATACATTAACAGTTAAATTTAAATATTCAATTAGAATAACAAATGAAGGTGACATAGCAGGATATGCAAAAGAAATTACAGATTATGTGCCAGAAGGATTAAAATTTGTTGCAGAAGATAATGTTGATTGGAAAGATGAAGGAAATAATGTGATTTCAACAAGAAAATTAGAGAATACATTATTACAACCAGGAGAATCTGCAGAAGTTCAAGTAACACTTACTTGGATAAATGGAAAAAACAATATGGGATTAAAAACTAATATAGCTGAAATATCTGAAGATTATAACGATAAACATATTCATGATAGAGATTCAACTCCTGACAACAAAAAAGAAGGAGAAGATGATATTGATGATGCACCAGTATTATTATCAGTATCTACAGGTCAAGCCAAAATTTATTTTGCATTAGGATTTGCTATATTAATAACAATTGCAGGTGGAATAATTTTAATTAAAAAATTTGTATTATAATATAAATGAGGGATTATAGAATAGTTTTCTAAATCCCTTTTTTATTTATTTAAAATAGTTTACTTTTAAAAATTCGTATGATATAATTTCTTTAGAAAATACAAAAGTAAATAGAGGTGTAATTATATGAATCAAATACTTTCAACAAGTATGCCAATAGATGATAAAAAAAAGAAAAGAAAGAAGAATGGACAACCTGTTCCAATTGGGAGTGTATTAAAATTTTTTGTTATAGCAATTTTTGTATTTGGTGCTCTTTTAATAGGAGCTGGTACATACGCAATGTATAAAAATCAAGGAAATCAACAAGGTCAAAATTTAGAACCAACAATTTCTATAGAAAATAAAACAGATAATACTATTATGTTAAAAATTACACATAAAAAGAATATAGATAGGGTTGAATATAGTTGGAATGATGAAGATAAAAATATTGTAAGTGGAAATAATGGTAAGTATTTAGAAAAAGAAATAAGTGTACCATCAGGAACAAATACATTATATGTTTTGGTTGTAGATGAAGATGGAAAAGAAATGACATATGAAAAACAATATGAACTTGAGAGTAATATAAATATTGAAGTATCAGGAAATAAAATAAGAATAACATATGAAGGTGACACAACAATATCTTATATGACATACAGATGGGATGAAGATGATGAAAACACTGTAGAAATAAATGATACAAAAGTAGATGAAGAGATACAAGCCATTAAAGGATTACATACACTAACAGTAGTTGTAGTTGATGAAGATAATAATACAGACACAAAGAAACAAAAAATAAATGGAGTATCAAAACCAAAAATAATTATGGGAATTGACGAAGAACGAGAGCATTTTGTAATTCAAGCTTCAGATGATGAAAAACTTTCAAAACTTGAATTTAGATTAAATGAGGATGATGATCAGAAATTTGTATTAAATCTTGAAGAAAAAAATTTGAAGGAATTACAATATGTATTACCAGATACTTTGAAATTAAAAACAGGAGAAAATATAATAGAGGTAACAGTTTATAATTCTAATGGTGTTAGTGAAAAAACAGGAATAGTAAGATATGTAAAAGAATAGATTTGGAAGGAAAGAAAATGGAATATACAATATTTAATTTAGTAGTATACTTTATAATTTATTCCATTATTAGCGGATTCCATTGCAGGATGGGCCTTAGAAAGTATATATAGAAGTTTTTGTGAAAAAAAAATAATAAACTCTGGATTTCTAAATGGTCCGTTCTGTCCTATATATGGAATAGGAGCAATAATAATGCTCCTGTTTTTAGAGAAATTTAGAATGAATACATTAGTTTTATATTTAATATCATTTTTAGTGTTATCTATATGGGAATATTGTGTAGGAGTTCTTTTAGAAAAAATTTTTAAAACAAAATACTGGGACTATTCTGATCATAAAGTAAATATAAAAGGAAGAGTGTGTTTATTTAATTCGGTATGTTGGGGAATTTTAGGAGTACTTTTTATAGAATATATTCATCCGTTTGTAGAAAAAAATATTGAATTTATTAATCCTTTATATTTAAACATTATGATAGTTGTTATAATGGCACTATTTGTAATCGATACAGTAGTAAGTATTGTAACAACAATAAATATTAGAACAGCATTGAATAAAGTTGAAGAATTAAATAAACAGATAAAAGATAAACTTGAAGAAATTAAGGATGTAAATGGTAAGGAAATAAAAACTGATATAATAGAAGGTATGCAAAATAAAATTGATGATTTAAAAAAGAAAAAGAACAGATTGTTTAGACATTTATATAGAAGAGTATATAGATTAAAGAAAGCATTTCCTGATATACAAAGTAACGAAATAACAGAAGTTTTGAGTAAGAAAATAGAAACAATAAAAAAAATAAAAGATAAAACTAAGGAGGAAAAATGATACAAGAAATTTATATAATAGATGATGATGAATCTTCAATATTAGTATTTAGAGAATTATTTAAAAATGATCCTGAATATAAATTTATAAGTGTAAAATCAGATCAAATAGATTTTGCATTAAAAAATATACCATCTATAATAATAATAAATGAAGATGCAATAGATATGGATGTAGTTGAGCTATGTAAAAAAATAAGAAATGATGAAGATAATAGTATAACACCAATAATTGTCGTATCATCTAATACTGATAAGGAGCATAGAATAAGAATATTAAAAAAATCAGTAGAGTATTATATAAGAAAACCAGTTAATGCTCAATATCTTTATTATACAATAAAAAATTTAAGTAGATTGCTAACTATAAATAGAAGAATTAGTCCACTTACAGGATTACCAGGAAATGTACAAATACATGCAGAATTAAAGAAAAGAATATCTAATAAAGAGGAATTTTCTGTATTATATTTGGATTTGGATAATTTTAAGGCCTATAATGATGTATATGGATTTTTAAAGGGTGATGAAATTATAAAATTTACTGCTAATACAATAATAAAGTGTATTCATTCACATATTACTGAAGGTGCATTTGTTGGACATATTGGTGGAGATGATTTTGTTGCTATAATTTCTTCGTTAAATTGTGAAGAAATTTGTGAAAGTATAATTGCTAATTTTGATGCAGAGGTATCTAAATTCTTTTCAGAAGAGGATAGTGAAAAAGGTTATATTGAAGTTGCAAATAGGCGAGGTGTGATAGAACAATTTCCTCTTACATCAATTTCTATTGGTGTAGTTGTAGCTGATAAAGGTAGATTTGCTAATATGTTAGAAATTGGAGAAGTTGGTGCTCAAGTAAAGCATATGGCTAAGTCTATAATGGGAAGTAGCTATGCTGTTGATAGAAGAAAAAATAAAT
This sequence comes from uncultured Clostridium sp., assembly GCA_964415805.1. GTDB lineage: Bacteria > Bacillota > Clostridia > TANB77 > CAG-508 > CAG-269. The sequence goes on along the minus strand of CAYQBQ010000005.1, from coordinate 12,863 downwards.
AATTTATAAAATAAGAATAAAATAAAAAACTCTTAATATTTTTTATTAAGAGTTTTTTATTTGCACAAACAAAGAAGGGGGAGGAAAATGATAGTTATAAATAAAAAAAGAATAAGCATTATTGTAATTTGTCTATTATTGGGAATATTTGCATATTCATATGAAGGAACAAAAATCAATTTAGACCAAGAAATACAAGAAACTACATCAACACCTGTTTCTGGAAAAGTAATTGTTTTGGATGCAGGACATGGAGTACCAGATGAAGGAGCACAAAGTAGTAGAGGAACAACAGAAGCGGAAACAAATTTAAAAATAGCATTGAAAGTTCAAAATTTATTGGAACAAAGTGGATGTACAGTTTTTTTAACTCGTTCTGATGAAAATGCTATTTATGATTTGGATAAGAATACTTTAAGAGAAAAGAAAATATCAGACATTAGAAATAGAGTAAAAATTGGTAATAGTTCTAGTGCAGATATTTTTGTGAGTATTCATTTAAATAAAATACCACAACAACAATATTGGGGTTGGCAATGTTTTTACAATAGTAAAAATGAAAAAAGTATTAATTTGGCTAAGAAAATACAAGCAAATTTAAATGGTGCAATACAAAAAGAAAATAAAAGGGTTGCAATGAAATTAGATACAGTTTATATTATGAAACATGTTGAAATTCCAATATCAATTGTTGAATGTGGTTTTTTATCTAATCCGGAGGAGGAACAACAATTGTTGAATGATGAATATCAAGATAAACTTGCTTGGGGAATTTTTAATGGAATAATTGAGTACTTTAATGAATAAAATTTTTTAGGTGATTATATGTTTTATGTGTTTAGAAAAGATAAAATCTATGCGTATTTGGTATCTATATTAACTGTAGTTTTTTTGTTTTGTGTAGCAGGCAATATTAATTTTAGAAAAGATGATACAGTGGAAACATCATCAAATTCAAATAAATTATTGCCAATATATAAAGTAAAGACAGAAGAGAAAAAAGTTGCATTAACAATGAACTGTGCATGGAATGCGGATGATGTTGATAAAATATTAGAAATATTAAAACAAAATAATGTAAAAATAACATTTTTTATGGTAGGCGATTGGATTGATAAATTTCCAGACTATGTAAAAAAGATAAATGAGGCAGGACATGAAATTCGGAAGTCATAGTAATACACACCCACATGTAAATAATTTGAGCTACGAAAAAAATGTAGAAGAAATAGAAAAAAGCAATGATAAAATAGAAAATATTATTGGAAAAAGAACAAAGTTATATAGAGCTCCATATGGTGAGTACAATAATACTGTCATAAAATCTGCAACAGATAAGGGATATTATACTATTCAATGGAGTTTGGATACATTAGATTATACAGGGCTTACTGGAAGTGAAATGTGGAATAGATTAGATTCTAAATTATCATCAGGAGATATAATATTAATGCACAATGGTACTAAACATACAGCTGATTCTTTAGATATGTTACTTAAAAATATAAAACAAAAGGGATATGATGTGGTTCCTGTATCTGAATTAATTTATCAAGATAATTATAAAATTGATACAACAGGTATGCAAATGTTGAAATAATTATTTAAAAACAATATGAATACTTTTTTCACATAATGTGTATAATTGTATAAAAAATAATTCATATAACATTGGAAAAAACTACATTTTTTAAATAAATTTAACTTTTTATGTAGACAAAACCAAAAAAATAGTGTATAATTAAAAATGTAGTATAAAAAGAGAAAGCACAAGGATAAATGTACAAAACAGATAAAAATAAGGGAGGAAGTAAATTTGGATACAAATTATTTAGAAAACAACTATTTAACATTAGTTGGAAAGGTTACAGGAGAAAAAAAATTTAGTCATGAAATTTATGGAGAAAGATTTTATGTATTTAATCTAGAGATAGCAAGATTAAGTGGAAATGCAGATATTATACCAATAACTGTTTCAGAAAGATTAGCAACAGATGAAATGTTAGTACAAGGTAAAAGTTTATTAGTAAAAGGACAATTTAGATCATACAATAGTTATGATAATGAAAAAAATAGATTAATATTAACTGTATTTGCTAAAGATGTTGTTGAATTAGAAGAAAACAATGAGGAAGAAGAAAATGAAATGACAAAAAAAGATATGGTAACAAATGAAGTTGTTTTAGTAGGTTATATTTGTAAAAAACCTATATACAGACAAACACCTTTTGGTAGAGAAATTGCAGATATATTATTAGCAGTTAATAGAGCATACAATAAGTCAGACTATATTCCTACAATTGCATGGGGAAGAAATGCAAGATTTTGTCAAAATATGGAAGTTGGAACTAAAGTAAAATTAATAGGAAGAGTTCAATCAAGAATGTATGAGAAAAAATACGAAGACGGAACTGTTGAAAATAGAGTGGCTTATGAAGTTTCTATTGGTAGTTTAGAGGTTGTTGAAGAAAATGACACAGTAGAAACTAAAGAAGATGAAAATCAACAAGCTGTATAATAGTTGTGGATAAACAGTGTAGTTATTAAAACTATGCTGTTTTTTGTTTGTTACAGTTCAGTAAGGAATGGTTATGTTGTTGAAGCTTTGGGTACCTCCACAATGATACTTAAAGTTTATTTCATATTGTTTGATTGGAATGAAAAATAGAAAATCTTTTACAAGAAAATGAGTAATGTTCACGGGCAAAATTAGTATTATGATATAGATTTATACTTTTTTCAGTTCAATACGTAATCTAATAATTTCTAAAATAACTTAATGGCACCCTTTCACTTAGTCCTCGCTACGCTCGACGTGAACATTTTCCATTAAGTTATTTAAGAAATTCTAAGATTACTTCAATCACATTCAAAAAGTATAAATCTATATCATAATACTAATTTTGAGCCTGAGTGAAAGCGCCTTATTTTCTTGTATTAGATTTTCTTTTTGAATGAAATGAAGAGATATGAAATAAACTTTAAGTATCATAGTGGAGGTACCCAAAACTTCAACAACATAACCATTCCTTACTGGACTGTAACTAAACTTATACCAAATTTATACAATATACAAAATATTCTTGAAAATAAAAAATATATATGCTATAATTTTACAAGAAAAAACAAAATAGGAGATGGATAAAATGGCAGAAGAGAAGAAAAGAAAAGGATTAAGCGTATTTTTAAGAATAGTAATAGCATTAGTGTTAATATTAGTTATAATATTTGGTTTTATATTTTTCTATGTAAAAGGAAAATTAAATAAGATACAAAAAGTTGAGTTACCATCAGGAGAAGATTTAGGAATTACAGAAACAGTAGCTCAAAATTTAACGGGATACAGAAATATAGCAATATTTGGAGTAGATAGTAGATCAGATGATTATGGAACAGGAAATAGAAGCGATTGTATAATAATAGCAAGTATAAATAATGACACAGGAGCGATTAAATTAATATCTGTATATAGAGATACATATGTAAATATAGATGGACATGGATTGGACAAAATAACACATGCGTATTCATATGGGGAAGCACCACTTGCAATAAAAACATTAAATAAAAATTTAGACCTTAATATAGATGAATTTGTAACAGTTAACTTTGATTCAGTATCAGAAGCTGTTGACAAACTAGGTGGAGTTCAACTAACTATAACATCAGATGAAATTAAATATATAAATGGTTATATAGATGAAACATCAAAAGTTACTGGAAAAACATCAAAACATATAACAGAACCTGGAACATACACAGTAGATGGAGTACAAGCCGTATCATATTCAAGAATAAGATATACAGATGGTGGAGATTATAAAAGAACAGAGAGAATGAGAACTGTAATAGAAGCAATGTTCAGCAAATTAAAAACTAAAAATTTAGCTGAAATAAATGCATTTGCAGATGCAATATTACCACATGTATATACCAATATATCAGCAACAGATATTATTTCAATGGTACCAAGTATGGCTAAATATAAAGTTACAGAAAGTATAGGATGGCCATATGACACAAAAGGAAAAACAATGGATAGATGGTATGGAATTCCAATTACACTAGAATCTAATGTAAAACAATTACATCAAGAAGCGTTTGGAGATGAAAATTATGAACCATCTGATACAGTAAAATCTATAAGTCAAAGTATTATAAATAAAACAGGATATACAAAATAAGATGATTTGTAAAAGTTACTATAATGTGATGGTTATAGTAACTTTTCTAATATTTATTTAGGAGAAATTAAAAATGAATTTAAAAATACAAAGAATAATATTTGCGATTCTTACAATAACAACATTTGCAACAATATTTATATTTTCAAGTCAAAATGGTAATCTATCAGGGACTACCAGTAGAGGGTTTACAAGAAAAATAGTAGAAATATTACGAATAGATAAAAACTTAAGTGAAACTGAAAAAGAAAATTTGATAGAAAGTTGTCAGTATATTATTAGAAAAACTGCACATTTTTCAATTTATGCTATTGCAGGAATAAACATGTATGGATTTATAAATACATATAACATAAAAAAGAAAAATAAAATATTAATTGCATTATTATTAGGAATTGTTTATGCAACATCAGATGAAATTCATCAAATATTTTCAGGAGGAAGGACAGCATCACCAATAGATGTCTGTATAGATTCATGTGGAGTATTGTTTGGAATAGGAATATTTTTACTTATAAAAAATATAAGAAATATAAAATATAACTAAAAATTATACACAAATAAAACGAAAGTATTGACAAAAAAGTACAAAATTCTTATAATGTATATAGTAATAAAAGTAAAAAATAAAAGGGATAAAATTAGAATGAACAAAAACGTTGAAATACTACACACAACACACACACACAGGTACTTTAGTGAAAAATATAAAAAAATATTTTAATATATATCAAAGACAGGAATATTTGTAGTATACTAACTAATATCGTTAGTATACCTAATTTTGCTGTTTTATGTTTTTGTTTAAAACATAAAACCCAGTTCAAAAAATTAAAGCAACAAAATTAACATAAAAATATAGACACATATAAAAATCAAATATATAATATTTGTGAACGAAACAAAATTATAAAGGAGATTTTTATATGTGTTTAATTAATTCTAACATAATTGAAACAGAAAATAAAGGGGTAAAAAGAAATTCGGATATAACATATGAAGAAAGATGTAAAATAGAATTTATGGTAAAGAAGAAATATACAATGCAAGAAATGGCAGAAGAATTAGGGAGAAATAAATCAATAATATCAAGAGAAATAAATAGACATAGTGAAGAAAAGAGGGATTATAATACAGGAATATGTAAAAAAGTATATTCAGCAGCAGTAGCACAAGGAAAATATGAATATAGCAAGAAAAAAGCAGGAAGAAAAAGTAAATTAAGTAGAGGATTAAAACAATTTATAGAAGATAAAATATTAAAAGAGAAATGGTCGCCAGAAGAAGTGGCAGGATATATAAAAGTAAACAATATAAAATTTGATATACAACCAAGCTTTCAATTAATATATTATTGGATAAAAAAAGGAAAATTAAATATAAGCCCATTAGATTTAGTACATAAAGCAAAATTGAAAAAGAAAGATAAGAAAGAAGAAAAAATAGAGAAGATGCCAAAGCATGCAGAAAAAAGTATTCATAATAGGCCAAAGGAAATAGATGAGAATAAAGAATTTGGACATTGGGAATTAGATTGTGTAGAAGGATCAAAAGATAGCAAAAAGACATATATGACGTTGTTAGAGAGGTTAACGAAGAAATATATAGTTATAGAAATGAAAGAACATACAAATGAATGTATTAAGAAGGCAATAGATAGTTTGGAGGAAAAATACGGAAACAAATTTAAAAAAATATTTAAAAGTATGACAACAGATAATGGACATGAGTTCTTGAATTATGATAAAATAGAGACATCAAAATTTAAAGAGAATGAGAAAAGAACAGAAGTGTATTATGCAGATCCATATAGTTCATGGCAAAAAGGAATGAATGAAAATTGTAATGGAATATTGAGAAGATTTATACCAAAAGGAACAGATTTAAATAAAATATCAAGTGAGAAATTAGAGAAGATATTAAATAAAATAAATGGAAAGCCAAGGAAAATATTGGGATTTATACCAGCAGATAAAAGATTTAAAGAAGAAATAGAAAAAATAGTTGCATAAATTATATATTGATTTTGCGTTGCTATTATTTTTTGAATGGACATTTAAAACATAAAGTAGGAATTTGACGTAAAAAGGTTGATTTTGTATTAATGATATTATATAATTAAATAAGGGACTAATATTAAATAAGGGGGATGTATTATGAACGCAAATATTAGCGAAAGCGATATTGTAGTAGATGAAACAGTTAAAATACAACCAGATTTAAAAGAAAAAATAGAAAATAAAAAAATTATATATAATGTAGTAAAAAGAATGATTGATATAATAGGGGGATTAGTAGGAACAATAGTACTAATACCTATGACTTTATGTGTCTATATAGCTAGAAAAATATTAAAAGAAGATGATGGACCATTATTTTATGAGCAATTAAGAATAGGAAAAGATGGAAAAGAATTTAGATTTTATAAATTTAGATCAATGGTAATGAATGCAGATGAAAAACTTAAAGATTATTTAGAAAAAAACGAAGAAGCAAGACAAGAATATATAAAATATAAAAAATTAAAAAATGACCCAAGAATAACTAAATTAGGGAACTTTTTAAGAAAAACAAGCATTGATGAATTTCCACAATTTATTAATGTATTAAAAGGTGATATGAGTCTTGTTGGACCACGTCCATACTTACATAGAGAAATACAAGATATGGGAGATAGTTATGAAACTATAATTTCTGTAAAACCTGGTCTTACAGGCTATTGGCAAGTAAACGGTAGAAGTGAGAAAAATTTTAAAGAAAGAACAGAAATGGATGTTGCTTATGTGCATGATAGAACATTGTGGCTTGATATTAAATTTATGATAAAAACTGTTTTAAAAATATTCAAAAAAGAAGGAGCAATATAAAGTTTTAATAAAAAATAATGATTACAGTTAAAATTTATTTCATAAATCTTAAAGTAGTGCAGTGGATTACTTTACTTTATGGAAAAATGAAAGGAAAAATAATTTTGATATGAAAAGAAAAAAAATATGCTTAATTTCATCTTCAGGAGGACATTTTGAACAATTAATGATGTTAAGAGAATTAAATCAAAAATATGATATAGAGGAAGCTAAAAAGATCGAAGAAAGAACAGGGAAGCTCTTTCCTG
>CAYQBQ010000005.1:0-5554 GCA_964415805.1 uncultured Clostridium sp. | reverse complement strand
TGATATATTTGTTGTTACTGAAAAAACAAAATATAATAAACAAGATAAAAAAATAGATTATTTTATAACACAAGTGAATAGAAAAGAAAAATTATTTCTAATTAAAATGATAGTAAATTTGATTAAAAGTATATATATTTATATAAAAGAACAGCCAGATGTAATAATAAGTCTTGGAGTATTATCAACAATACCTATGATGTATTTAGGACATTTTTTTAATAAAAGATTAATATATATTGAATCTTTTGCAAAAATTAGTAGTCCAACAAAGACAGGGGAATTAGTCTATAAAAAGAAATTAGCAGATAGATTTTATGTACAATGGGAACCTATGCTAAAAGTATATCCAAAAGCAATATATAAAGGGGGAATCTATTAATGATATTCGTAACAGTTGGCTCACAAAAATTTAAATTTAATAGGTTACTAGAAGAAATAGATAAATTAATAGAAAGAAAAGTTATTGATGAAGAAGTTTTTGCTCAAATTGGAGCGAGTGATTATGAACCAAAAAACTATAAATATAAGTATTTTATAACACAAGATGAATTTAAAGAAAAAATGTTCAAAGCAGATTTAATAATAACACATGCAGGAACAGGAACTATAATTACAGCGTTAAAAAACAATAAAAAGGTTATAGCGATTCCGAGACTTGCAAAATACGGAGAACATGTTGACAATCATCAAATACAGATAATTGATGAATTTAAAAATCTTAATTTAATTGAACCAGTTTATGAAATAAAAGATTTAGAAAATGCAATAAAAAAGGTTAATATAAAAAAGTATGATAAATATATCTCAAATACAGAGACAATATTAAATGATATCAAAAAATTTATAGAATAAGGAGCAATATATAATGGATACAATTAAGAAAAATATAATTTTATTTCCATTAAATATATTATTTAAAATTTTCCCTAAAACAGAATTAAAATTGTTATTTAGAATAAAGCAAGGATATAGATTGAATTTTAAAAATCCTAAGACATATAATGAAAAATTACAGTGGATTAAAATATATGATAAAAATCCATTAATGCCTAAATGTGTAGATAAATACAAAGTTAGAGAGTATGTAAAAGAAAGAAAGTGTTCAGAAATTTTAAATGAATTAATTTGGGAAGGGTTTAATCCCAAAGACATACCTTTCGAAAAATTGCCAAATGAATTTGTGATTAAAGTAACTCATGGCTCTACATTTAATGTTATATGTAAAGATAAAAGTAAACTAGATATAGAACAAACAATAAATAAATTAAGTAAATGGTTAAATACAAAGTTTATTCCATGTTATGGAGAATGGTTCTATGGAGTGGAAAAACCAAGGATTATTATAGAAAAATATATCAAAAGTGAAGATGATAATCAATTAAAAGATTATAAAGTATTTTGCTTTAATGGAAAACCTAAATATATAAGAGTAGATAGCGATAGGTTTAAAAATTTGAAATCTGATTTATATGATGAAAATTGGAATTATATTAAAGAAGAACATATGGGACATGAAGCTGCTGGAAATATATTTGAAAAGCCAAAATGTTTACCTCAATTATTAAAATATGCTTCAAAATTATCAGAGCCTTTTATACATGCTAGAGTAGATTTTTATATAGTTAAAGAAAAAATATATTTTGGAGAAATTACTTTTACAAATGGAGCTGGGTTTGATAAATTTAATGCAACTAATTTTGATTTAAAAATGGGAAATTTAATAGATTTGGATAAAGTTAGGGGAAATAGTTAATGAAGAAATTAAACATATTAATGATTGGACCTGCAAGAGATGTAAAAGGTGGAATGACATCTGTAATTGATGGCTATTATGATTGCGGATTAGAAAAAAAAATAGAACTTAAATATGTTGAAACAGTAAATGATAAAAATATATTATGTAAAATTTGCAAAGTGATAAAAGGGTATACTGAATTTAAAAAATATATAAGTGAATGCGATATAGTACATGTTCATATGGCTTCAAGATTAAGTACATTTAGAAAATGTTTCTATGTACGAAAAGCAAAAAAATATAACAAGAAAGTAATTATACATATACATGGAGCAGAATTTAAAGTGTTTTATGAAAATGAATGTAGTTGTAAAAAAAGAAAATATATAAAAGATACTTTATATATGGCAGATAAAATCATTGTTTTATCGGAAAAATGGAAGAATTATTTTTCTAAATTAATAGATAGAAGTAAGATTGAAGTGTTATATAATGGAATTAAAATTCCAAGTGATTTTGAAAAAAATTTAGATACTCAAAAAGCTTTATTTTTAGGAAGATTAGGAAAAAGAAAAGGGATATATGATTTAATAGATGTTTCAAAAGATATAATAAAAAAATATCCAAAATTTCATTTATATATTGGTGGTGACGGTGAAGTTGAGAATATAAAAGCAATAATAAAAAAGCAAAAACTTAATAAAAACATACATTACATAGGATGGATAAAAAATAAAGAAAAAGAGAGATATCTTAAAGAATGTTCAATCTATATACTACCATCTTATAATGAAGGAATGCCAATGTCACTAATTGAAGGTATGAGTTATAAAAATGTTTCAATTTCAACAAATGTTGGGGGAATTCCTGAAGTTATAGAAAATGAAGAAAACGGGCTACTTATTGAACCTGGAAACAAAGAAGAATTATATAATGCTATAGATAGAATTTTGGCAAATGAGAAATTAAGAATTAAATTGTCTAAAAACGCAAGAAAAGCCACAGAGGAAAAATTTAATATAGAAAAAAATATAAAAAAATTATTGAGTTTATATGAGAAATTATAATATTTTAATGATTTTAATGAATGAAAACAAATGAAAGAAAAGAAAGAAAATTTATTTAAATATGATAAATACAGATATATTAAAAATATAAAATATGTTTTAAATATTGGTATCAACATCATGAAATTCGCTATTTAAAAGCTTTTAGAAAAATTAAATCAGTAGGAATGCTAACATCATTTTATAAACTTAAGATGCTACACTTAAAGAAAAAATATCATATACAAATTCCAAAAGAAGTAAAAATCGATAATGGATTCTCATATAAGACATTAGGGAAGAATAATTATTAATTCTCATGCAATTATTGGAAAAAATGTAATATATACAGGTGTAACAATTGATTTAGAAGCAAGATAAAAAAAGAAAAGGAGCACCAATAATTGATAACGAAGTGTATATAGGTACAAACGTTGTAATTGTTGGAAATGAAAAATAGAAAACAATGTACTGATTGCTCCAAATAGTTATTAAAAACTATTAATAAATTTAAAATCAAGTAAAAATATAATTTAATAGAAATAGAAAGGATTTGAAGGTTGAAATATGAAAATTTTAATTTTAGGTGCAGCAGGTTTTATAGGAACTAATTTAACTATTCAATTAGCGAAAGATAATAATAATGAAATTACACTGGTTGATGGAAATAAAGAGTATTTTACAAATATTGAAAAATTTAATTTTAAAAATATAAAAATTATTGAAGCAAAATTTTGTGAAGATATGAATTTTGATGAAATACTTAAAAATCAAGATGTTGTTTATCATTTAATTTCTACTGTGATACCATCTACATCAAATCAACATATTAGTAAAGATATTCAATCTAATGTATTATTTTCTTCAAGACTTTTTGAAGCTTGTGTAAAAAATGATGTTAAAAAAGTAATTTTTATATCATCTGGTGGAACAGTATATGGAAAAGAAGCTAATTGTCCACTTTGTGAAGATACTCCAACAAATCCAATTTCTTCATACGGATTACAAAAAGTAATGATAGAAAAATTATTATATTTGTATAATTATATGTATGGATTAGACTATAGAATTATTCGTTTATCAAATCCATATGGACCATATCAAAGACCAAATGGTATTTTGGGTGCAGCTACAACATTTATATATAAAGCTCTTAAAGGTGAAGAAATTATAGTATATGGAGATGGCTCTGTTGTAAGAGATTTTATATATATAGATGATGCTGTAAATGCAATATTGACAATAGCAAATCATGATAATAAACATCATATTTTTAATGTGGGTTCTGGATATGGGACAAGTATCAAACAATTAATTAGTGAGATAGGAAAAGTTTTATGCTTAGAAATGAATGTAGTATATAAAGAAGGAAGAAATGTTGATTTACCAATTAATTATTTAGATATTCATAGATATGAAAAATATTATGGAAAGTTGAATTCAATTAATCTTCATAATGGAATATTAAAAACAGCAGATTTTATGACAAAATTTTATAATTTATAATAATAAAAAAAGGGGAGAATATTAAAATGAATGTAGTTTATACATTTGATGATGGATACTCTGTTATTACTTCAGTATCATTATTATCATTGTTAGAAAACAATAAGGAAGTTTCTGAATTAAACATATTTATTGTTGATTGTGGCATTAGTGATGAAAATAAAAATAAGTTTATTCTACTCACAAAAAAATATAATAGAAAAATAGTGTTTATCGATGGTAAAAATATGGAAAAAAAAATCCCTATAAAACTTGATTTACTATATTGGTCATTTGTGTGCTATGTGAGATTATTTTTTTCAGAACTACTACCTCAATTAGATAGAGTTTTACATATAGATTGTGATACTCTTATAAAAGATAGATTAGATAAAATATATGATATAGATTTACAAGATAACCTATGTGCTGCATGTTATGATTGTTTACCTACACCTAAATATGCAATAGGAATGAAAAGAGAAGAAAAATATTATAGTAATGGTTTGATTTTATTTGACTTAAAAGGAATGAGAGAAAATAAAATCCAAGAAAAATTTGTAGATTATATTATACAAAAAGATGGTAAATTACCACATTTAGATCAAGATGTATTAAATGAAGTATTAAAAGATAAAATTTATACTCTTTCTGCAAGATATAATTTAATGACACAAAATGTTGTTTTTAAAGAAAAAAGTTGTAATTTCTTTACTGACAACGAACCATATTATTCTAAACAAGAAATGATAAATGGATTAAATAATCCAGCTATGATTCATATTGTTGGATTTAAATATATAAGTAAACCATGGAGACAACCATGTTACCATCCATATAATAAAGAATGGATTACCATATATAGAAAAACAAATTTTGACCCAGAAGAGAAATTAATAAAGTATAAAAAGAAAAAATATGGTATATTAAGAGAAATAATGTGTTTTTTATGGAATGTAGGTTATAAAATACCATTAGTAAAAAACATAGAATTTAACTTAGAAAAGAAAAATATTAGAAGAAAATGTGAAAATTTATTAAAAAATAATTAGAAAGGATAATATCGTGATATTTACAATAATTTCTATAATAATTGCATTGTATGCACTTATAAATTTTAAGAAAGCTATTATGATGTTTGCTATATACCAAATATTTTGGTATCCAACTCAAATTTTTACTATAAATAATATTAGTTTTGGTACTAATTTTATAATTCCATTTTGGTTTTTTATTTTATATATTTTAAATAGAAATCAATATAAAAAATGTAATGTAAAATTTC
>CAYQBQ010000004.1:25756-29261 GCA_964415805.1 uncultured Clostridium sp. | reverse complement strand
CATTTATTGTTATCATTCCAAGAGATGGCATACAATCTATCAATACATAATCATAATTATCTTTAATACCTCTTATAGAATTTTTAAGCGTGAACTCTCTGCTCATTGCATTAACTAATGAAAACTCTATTGCTGATAAATCTAAATTTGCAGGAATTAAATCTACTCCTTCTTTATGATGAAGAATAGCATTTTCTGCATTTATTTCATTATCACATATAGTATCAGACATTAATGTTCCAATAGTATTCTGCAATTCATCTTGATTATAGTAACCCATACAAGTAGTTAAATCTCCGTTGTGGATCTGCATCAATTAGTAATACTCTTTTTCCTTGTTTACTAAGTGCAACTCCTAAACTAAATGTAGTTGTTGTTTTTCCAACTCCACCTTTTTGATTTGCTATTGCAATTATCTGACACTTTCCCATTCTTGCTCCTTTCCTCAAAAAAAGAGCTAACTCCTAAAAGCTAACTCTTGTCTTGAATATTTATTCCTCTGTTATTTCTTTATCATCTTGTAAATGAGTAGAAACATATATAAACTCCTCATCATCTGCTAATTTACCAAATAAATTGTTAAGTCCTACAATAAAAGGTTTTATATCTTCTTGAACATTATAACTATATGAATAATTCAAATAGTATTCATTTAAATTATCATATAAAGGTACAATATTTACTAATCCTGGTCTTATCTTTTTTCTTAATATTACCCAATTAGGTATATCGTCTTTTATAATATTAACAATTTTATCTTCAGAAATTAACATTCTCATAATTCCATTCATTATATCTGAAAAGTCTTTTTCTTCATCACAAAATATTTTATTCATCATAGCACTCATTGACCTTACAAAATCTGATAAGTAATCATCTTTTATACAAGCAAAGCAATCATTTTCTATTTCATCTAAATACCCTATTGCTGTTAAACACTCATAATAATTTGATGCCATAATATAATAAAATTGTTCAAATTCTTTCTTTAAGTTTCTTGAGTTCATCTTCTTTATATAAATACCTGTCTCCTTTCTTATAATCTCTTTAATCTTTTCTGTTTCTTTTTTAATTTTTTCATTATTTTTTGGTTTGTTGTTTTCATTTTTTTTCATTTTCTTTTTACTCCTTCCTTTTTGAAGGCAAAATAAAAAATCTAATATTTCTATTAGATTTCTTATATATGTTAGATATTATTTCAATAACTATAATATTTTATTTTTTCTTTAAATCTTTTGAATAATATATTAAATCAGTACAAGTTAATTCTCCATCTTTTATTTCTTCTTTATAATTATCTATAAAGAAATTTTTAATTGTTTTCTCATATTTATCAAATCCCTGCTTAACATAGAAAGGAATATTATTCTCTGTTGTTCCTACCAACATTCTGTCATATTTCTGTTTATAATTACCACATAATGATTTTAAAAGTGTTTTTGCATAACCTTTATTTCTGTAATTTTCTTTTGTAACTATGTTCTTTAACTCTAATGTTTTTCTATCAATGTGCAAAATAACTGCAATAGAAATTAGCTCATCTTCTTTTTTTAATGCATATACATCAGAATCGTTCAAATACTTATGTATCATGTCTTTTGAAGGATCTGCCTCTAAAAGTAAGTCTATATAATCTTCTTTATTTTCTATTTTTTTAACCTGCATTCTAGGCTCTTTCGGTATCTCGTAACCATTGGTATTACTGGCTTGTATAGGATTGCGGTTATAATATCTCATCTCCTCAGAAAATACGCATCCACAATATTTTTGCATATATAATTCCAATTCCCTTGCCTTTGCTTGTCCTTCTCTAAAACCAACTCTAAAATCCCTATACAAAAATTCTATACCATATTCTTTACTTAACTTCTCCATATATTCTTTAATAAAATTATGATTTTGATAAATACTATATAAAAGAGTTGTTGTTACAGCATCATAACCATTAGCCTTAGCATACTCAAAAGTTTTTCTTAGCCTCACAGGATAACAATAATTTGTACACCTATTTTGTAAATCTCCCACTACATTTTTGCAAAATTCATCTAACCCATAATCTTCTTCAAAAATTGCCTCTACATTCATACTTTTTGCATATTCTTTTAAACAATCTCTTCTTGATTTATATTCCATATATGGATGTATATTAGGGTTATACCAATATATCGTTGGTTCTATCCCTTCTTCTCTCAAACTGTCTATGCAGTATACACTACATGGTGCACAGCATGTATGCATTAATAATTTCATTTTTTCCTCCATCTATTTTTTAATTTTTTCATCTTATACACGAAATTCTATTTATAAACCTCATATATACTTATTTCATCTATCTTCTCTAAATTTTCTCTTATATAATTTATTACATCTAATGGTGTCTGCCAGTTCAATCTCAGTTCTTTTCGTTTTATTAAATATAACTCATTTTCACTTCTTTTCTCTATTTTCTCTATTATTCCTTTTTCCCCATCTTTACCTATGTTTCCTTTTAAAAACATATCATAATTTTTATTATATTTATTTATTGGTATCATATATATAGCCGCTTCTGAATCCAATATATATACATTCTTATTTTCTTTTTCTTTTTCCAATATATAATCATCTATTTCAATTATTCTATTTTTTAAATTTGAATTTATTTCTATATTTTTAAAATGTAATAAATCATTATTTTTATCAGCTTTTATATATTTATATATATTATTAACAGTTACAGTTAAAATACTTGCAAACATTAATACCCATACAGCTAATGTCAAGATTTTATATATTTTATATTTTTTATTATAACTAATTCTATTATATATATTTTTTGTTAATAAAACAAACATATAAATTAATCCTATTATTGAAATAAAACTTCCTATTAAAAAATGAATTTCATCTGATATTGGATACATGACAATTATAATTGACAGACTATACATTAAAATAGTTAACAAATTCTTTATTTTAATATTTTCCATTTTTAAAAATTTTGTAAATATTAGTGTGATTGCCATTAATATAATTGAAATTGGCATCAGCATTGAAAATATTCTTATTTCTATTTTTTCATTTTTAAACAATCCTAAATATGATATTTTATTTGAAAAAGTAGTTATTCCAATCACTGCATAATTTATAAATTCCTGTAAAGCTCGACTCGCTATTAAATATATAAATAAAATTACTACTGGTATTAATATTCCAATTATTCTAGTTATTGCTATTTTTACATACTCTTTAAATTGTTCTTTATTTTCCACAAATAGCAACTTATATATCACAACAATTCCCGCAAGAGTTATACCTATACTTTGTTTTGTACAAATAGCAAGTCCTGCTAATATTCCGCAGGAAAAAATCTTTCTTCTTATTGTATCCAAAATTATTGCCTATACTTTTTAATTCTTGATATAAAATAATCAGTGCTATAAATAAAATAACTATATTATAATCTATGCAATAAATATCTCTACATAGTATTTATAAACGATGTAGAGATATTTTGTTAGCTCAA
>CAYQBQ010000004.1:0-25746 GCA_964415805.1 uncultured Clostridium sp. | reverse complement strand
ATAACTAGTGCTATAAATAGAATGGCTATATTGTAATCTATGCAATAGATATCTCTACAGAGTAACCATATTAATGAAGTAAATATTAAACATATATTTTCTTCTTTTATCAATCTTTCAAAAATTTTATATGTTGTAAATAAAATTCCCGTCCATATAACAGCTGTTAACATTCTTGAAATTATTAGTTCATTAGTAATTATTTTTAAGAATATTGAAGTTATAATTGGTAGCAACGGTGTTGTTATCATACTAATATCTCTATATGGTACAAAACCTTCAGCTATTGCTCTTGCCGTGTTATAATTCCATATTTCATCTAAATTGCTTATTGGTTTTATTATAATTATTGAAAATATTGCTATAAATATAAATACAACTAATAAAAACTCTTTCTTTTTCATTTTTAGTTTTCCTCTTCATCTTAATAATTAAATTTCCTTTTTATTGCATATTGCTAATCCAATATATTCTTTATCTGCAGTTCTTCCATTATACCAAAGCATCCATCTATTGTTTTTATCGTCAAATATTGCGGATGGTTTATAACACGCTTCTGTATCAAATTTACCCTTTTCCGGTGCAATTATAGGTTGTCCTGTTCTTACCCAATTTACTCCGTCTTGTGATTTTGCTACAAATATTCTTGCAGTATTGATATCAGTATAACCAATATAAAACATTACATATAAATTATTAGAAATCTTATGTACATCACATCCTCCAACTTTATATCTATCCAAAGCTTTTTTATCTTCATTTGCTTTTAATATTGGATTTTGACTATACTTTTCCCAGGTTATTCCATCTTTACTTGTTGCATATGCTATAACATCTGGCTCATATGTTTCTCCTGCTGCATACCACATTTTAAAAACTTTTTCTTCTTCATCAAATATAACATGTGGATTCATAACTGAATCTTTTTCCCATTCTTTTTCATTAACAATTACTGGCTCATTTTGTTTAACAAATTTATATCCGTCTTCACTTGTTGCATATCCTATTTTACTAATTTGATTTGATTGTCCTGTATACCACATATGATATACCCCATCATGATATACAACAGTTGCTCTATTAACTATGTCTTCCCATCCTGTTGATTCATCTCTATTTAAAACAATTTGTAATTCAGACCAATTTATTCCATCATTACTTGTTGTTACCGCAATTGCTCCTTTTCTTCTCCATGAAACGTACATTCTATATGTCCCATCAGAATCAATCATTACATATGGATCAAATACTGAACCAGTATATTCATCTCCTATAACTGGGTTATTTTTATATTTATTCCAATCACCTATTTTATAAAAAATATTTTTTGTATATAATAACCATAAGTTACAAAATATAACTATACTAAATAATATTATTATAAAAATTGTTAATATTCTTTTTATCTTTTTTTCATTCATCTGTTAAATTTCCTTTATTTGTTTTCTTCTAAAATTTTATTAGCTAAATTAATTCCTGATCTTATTGCATAATTCATTCCTCTGTCTTCTGGATAAATTTGTGGCATTGTACATAAATATATTTTTTCTTTTTCTAATTTATCATTCATTATGTATTCAGAATAATTACATTCTATTATTGGCTGTGCATATCTTTCATCAAACACATAATAATCTTTTATATTTTCCATTGTAAATTCTTTATTTATTTTAGTTAAAGATTTCATATATTCTTTTAACAATTCTTCTTTTGATACATTATATAACTTATTATCTTCTGTCATATAATTTGAAATATATAATATATGGTTATTGTCATAATTTGATTTGTCGATAAAATTAGTATGTTCTATTATTCCTCCAAAAGGTATATCATTATCTCCTATATTTAGCCAGTAAAATGGGCTAAAACTTTTATTAGCAACAATCATCATTGTTCTAGCTGATGTATAATTAACTTTTTGAATTTTTTGTTTTTCTTCTTCATTCATATATTTGACAAATAGTTTTTCAAAACCTTTGTAATCAATTGTTGATACTATTACATCAAATTCTTCTTTTTCCTCTTTATCATTTTTAGTATATTTTACAACATATTTATCATTTTCCTTTATTATTTCTTTAACACTTGTTTCTAATTTGATATCTACATTCTTATCTATTAAATTTTTATATAATTTGTCAGTTAATTTTTGATAACTTCCTTTTATATATCCTAACTGTTCTCCTTCTGGTGTACTTGATGTACTTCTTAATTTAATTTTCCCCCATAACCAAGCCATACTTATTTTGTCTTTTTTTTCTCCAAATTTTGATATTAATAATGGTTCCCATACTTGTGAATATACTTTATCTCCTATTCTATCTTTTAACCATTTTTCTGCTGTTACTTTTTCTAATTTTTTATAATTATTAATTAATTTTATATGTATTACATTAAAGCCAAATCTTAATTTTTGTATCAAATTTAATGGTTTAAACTTTAATAATGATACTGGAGTCCCAAATAAATAAGGCTTCTTATTTGAAAGATATCCCATCTTTGTTGCAGGCCATATTAATTCACTATCTAATCCCATTTCTTTTATTAATTTTATAGCTTCTGTATCACTTTTAAAAATATGTCTATAATATTTTTCTAATCTAGTATCAAATATTTCTATTGTATCTACCATTCCCCCCACATAAGGTTGTTTCTCAAAAATTATTACATCTTGTCCCTTTTCTACTAATTCTTTTGCTATAGTTAATCCACTATATCCTGATCCAATTATTCCTATTTTCATTTTTTATTCTCCTTTTAATACGTAATATTTTATTAATTTAATATCATGTTCTTCATAATTTTGAAATATCACTTCCGATATTTTTTCACCATATGTTTGTACATTTACCTGCTGTCCACATATATTTATATCATTATATTCTTCATCTATTATTACTTTAGGTTTATTTTCCATTATATATTTGGCAGTTTCATCTATAATTTCTTCATCATATTTTATTAATGGATATTGAAAAAAATACTTAAAATTAGGCTTTTTATTAAATATCAAATAATAATATGAATTATTTCCTAGAACTAAAATCTTATCATCTTCATTAAGATAATTATTTATTTCACTTACTTTATCTATTACTAATTGATCAATTAGCATTTTCTTTGAAAATATCCCCTTTGATTTAGTTGTTATACTAAAAACATTGAATATTATAACAAAAATAACATAAATATATATAAATTTTATAGGAAGTTCTCTAATTATTTTATAATTTGATATTTCTTTTTCTTTTATTTTTTGATGTATTATATAAAGTAGAAATATACTTTCTAGAATTACACATGGAGCCAATTGTATTAAATAATGGCTATATGCATTCGGAGCCCATGCTGTTAAAACTATCGAAATTACTGAAAATAATGTTATAAAACTTTTCGTTCTTTTATTTGTTTTTTTACTAAATATAATCATTACATTACCAACCAACATTATTAATAAATATCGATTATATTTATACGCAGTTACTAATTCTTTAAATTTTACTATTCTTGTTAATACTGAGCTATTAGAATATTTCATATTCATTATTATATATGCATCAATAAAATCTTTAATATCATTATTAATAATTAGATACATTATTATTGGGACTAATATAATTAAAATTCCAACTAACATGTATCCTGTATTTTTTATTAGTTCTTTTATTTTTTTATCTTTTATAGAAGAAATTAATTGTACCATTCCAAATGCAACCCATATTGAAATATATGTTGGTTTTATTAATAAATTTATTGTAAATGTAGATCCTATCATTATCCAGTAAAATTTTTTATTTATTTTTTTAATATGTAATATTTTTATTATGAAATACATCGCCATACTCATAAATGTACTTGCATATTCTTCCGTATAATTTCCTCCATAAAAATATCTAAATGAAATTAACATATATAATAAATTCACAACTATAGATAACTCTTTTGATAATACAATTCTGGATGTTTTATATACAAATATTGTTCCTATATAAAAAATAATAGTTTCAATTATAAATAATCCATTATTATTGCTTATTAAATATGCTAAAGCATTTATAATATATACTATTGGTCCTTTATGATCAAATAATTCTTTATACATTATTTTATGTTCCAACATTCCTTTTCCCATTACTTGAAATACTGACGAATCTATATCAGGTAATCCCTTATATAACGGTGATGAATATAATACCATCAAGCACAATGCACAAACCACAATAAATAAAAAAATATATTCTTTGTACTCCTTTATTTTATTTAAGATTACACTATAACTTTTATTTTCCGTTTCTTTTTTCATTTGTTTTCCCTCTTCTTTCTATTTCTTTATTATTTATATTTTTTAACGTTGTTGCCCATTTTCCCCATTATACTCATATCCCAAATGCTTATAAGCAGGTGGCAATACCATTCTTCCTCTTAATGTTCTAGCTATAAAACCAATTTGAATTAAGTAAGGCTCATATACATCCTCTATAGTCTCAACTTCTTCTCCTATAGATACAGCTAATGACTCTATTCCAACTGGTCTACCAGCATATTGAACAATCATAGTATCTAATATTTTTCTATCTATTTCGTCTAGACCTAATTCATCAATTTCTAATTTAGATAATGTATGTTTTGCAATCCTTAAATCAATATCTCCATCTCCTAAAACAGCAGCATAATCTCTAACTCTTTTAAGCAATCTATTTGCAATTCTAGGGGTTCCTCTTGACCTCATTGCTATTTCTATCGAAGCATTTTTATCTATTTTAACTCCCAATATTTTTGCCGTTCTTTCAACTATTTTTGTTAGATTTTCTACAGAATATAATTCCAATCTATTTACAATTCCAAATCTATCTCTCAAAGGAGTTGTAAGTGAACCTGCTTTTGTTGTTGCACCTATTAGCGTAAATTTAGGCAAATCTAATCTTATTGATCTTGCACTTGGACCTTTCCCTATCATAATATCTATTGTATAATCTTCTAAAGCAGGATATAAAATCTCCTCTACATTTTTACTTAATCTATGAATTTCATCTATAAAAATAACATCATTTTCTGATAAATTGGTTAAAAGTGACGCCAAATCTCCTGGCTTTTCTATAGCAGGTCCTGATGTTACTTTTATATTTGCTCCCATTTCATTTGCAATTATATTAGAAAGTGTTGTTTTACCTAATCCTGGAGGTCCATATAGTAATACATGGTCTAATGCTTCCCCTCTTTTTTTGGCCGCTTCAATATACACTTTCATGTTTTCTTTTACTTTATCTTGTCCAATATACTCATCCAAAGTTTGAGGTCTTATTGTATTTTCAAGTCTTTCTTCCCCATCATTTTCTAATTCTGGATTTATAATTCTATCCTCGTTCATAATCTATCCCTTCTATATTTTATCAATAAATTCTTCTATTATTTTCAACATTTTCTCATTATTAGGTTGATATTTTTTAGGTTCAAAATCTTTAACTTTAATCAGAGCTTGTTTTAAATCTTCAACTTTATCAATTCCAATTAAATATCCTTTATCATTAAAATCCTTAACAATCTCTTTTTGATGATTATTAACATGTTCTCCATATTCATGCATACGTGGAACAGCTATTACTTTTTTCCCTCTTTTTAGAGAAGATACTATTGACCCTACTCCTCCATGTGTTATTATTAAGTTTGCTTCATCTTGAAATTGTTCTAATTGTTCTTTTGAAATTAAATCAACTATTCTCATTTTATATGATTGAAATTTCGTATATCCAGCTTGTACTATTACTTCTTCTTTTATTGTACCATCTTTTATATTTTTTTCTATTTCTTCTAATAATCTATGAAAACTATTATTCTGTGTTCCTAACAATACTAATATCATTTATTTCTACCTCCATACCCAATAACAAAATCAATTCTTAATATATCGAACCTCCATATATTGCTTTTGGATATAATTCTAACATTTCTTTCCACTGAACTATAAATAAATCTGCAATTGGATATATTAATCTTCCTGTTGCAGTTTTTTTATTTTTATTCGCAAATGTCTCTATATATATTATTTTACTTCCAAAAATCTTTCCCAACACACACATCGGACCAGCAGTATGAGTTCCTGTTGTTATAATTACTTCCGGTTTTATTTTAAAATATAAATATATAGTTTTTAAACATAAATAAAAATATTTGAATATATATGTGAATAACTTCGCCCTTGTACCATATGGTAAAAAATATAATTTTTCTCCATATTTTTCTTTTAGTTTTTCATTTGATTTATCTTTTTCTGTTATTATTTTATAATCATATTTTTCAAATATAGGAGATAATTGCAATAGTTCACTTAGATGTCCTCCTGTACTTGATATAAATAATACTTTTTTCTTCATTTTTTCCTTTAGTATCCTTTCTTGAACTACATTTCTTTTCAAATCTTTTGTTATATTATACCTTTAATTTGTTGTTCTGTCTAGCTATATTTTAGTAAACTCACAATTAAAATTCCTATTGTCTGTATAGCAAATAAATTTAATATATTAGATGTTAATAAATTATTTGTAGCTTCTACCACCCCCAGCATATCATCCTCTAATCTCTTATGATGTCTTTGTGCTTCAATAAACGTTATTAATTCTGGTAAACTTGTCATAAATCCTAATAATACTCCAATTATTAATTCAGATACATTAAATAAATTACATAAATTTTCCAACGTATTTCCTAACAACTCACCTATTATAAATAGTAAAATACCCGTTATAAACAAATATATAAAATACTTAATTGTCTTAACTTTATTCCCTTTTTCTCCTTCTTTTTCTTGCTCAATTTCTAATTCTATTTCTTCATCTTCTTTTTTTAAATACAATTTATGTGCATTATTATTTAAAACTCTAAATAATCCATATAAAATCACAAAAATTGGCACAATCCACAAATTTAATTCTATATTAAATTTTAATAAAATTATTGGTATTATAATTGTTATAATTACAAGAACCAAATCTATTTTTATTGCTTTATTTTTTAATTTTTCTGTATTCTTATTTAATACAATCGCACCTAAATATTGAATTAAATTAATAACATTAGAACTCAATATATTGTAAATACTTGCACCCGTTAATCCTCTTAAACTTGATGTTGTAATTGTTAAAAGTTCCGGTACAGATGTTGCATAACCCGCAATATCTCCAACTGTCTTTGCTTTCAAATTTAAGCTCTCTGCTAATTTTCTTAATGTTGTTACCAATATATATTTAGATATAACAACAATTAAACTTGAATAAATTATAAATTTAATTATTTCTATTAACATTAATATCCTCTCCTTCTATTTTATTTTTTCCAATTTATTGCCATTTATTATAAAATGTTGTATAATATTGAATAAATTATGTTGAGAATCAACTTGTGGAGGTAAATTATGATAGATATTAAATTTTTAAGAGAAAACCCTGATGCAGTTAAAGAAAATATTAAAAAGAAATTTCAAGATGAAAAATTAGTTTTAGTTGATGAAGTTATTGATTTAGATATAAAAAACAGAGAAGCAAAATTAAATGGAGATAACTTAAGAGCTGAAAGAAAATCTTTAAGTAATGAAATTGGAAACCTTATGAAACAAGGAAAAAAAGACGAAGCTGAATCTATAAAAACTAAAGTTCAAAAAATAAATACAAAACTTGAAGAAAACGAAAAACTAGAATCAAAATACACAGAAGAAATTAAAGCAAGAATGATGAAAATTCCTAATATTATAGATGCTTCTGTTCCTATTGGTAAAGATGATAGCGAAAATGTCGAAGTTGAAAAATTTGGAGATCCATTTGTTCCAGATTTTGAAATTCCTCATCATGCAGATATTATTGATAAGTTTAATGGGTTAGACAAGGAATCTGCAGGTCGTACTAGTGGTGTGGGATTTTATTATTTAATTGGTGATGTTGCCAGACTTCATGAAGCAATGCTTGCATATGCTAGAGACTTCATGATAAATAATGGTTTCACTTATGCCATCCCACCATTTATGATTCGTAGTGATGTTGTAACTGGTGTTATGAGTTTTAACGAAATGTATGAAATGATGTATAAAATAGAAGGTGAAGACTTATATTTGATTGGTACTTCCGAACATTCTATGATTGGAAGATTTAAGGATCAATTAATTAAAAAAGAAGAGCTTCCAATTAGTATGACTTCTTACTCTCCATGTTTCAGAAAAGAAATTGGTTCACATGGTCTAGAAGAAAGAGGCTTATATCGTGTTCATCAATTTGAAAAACAAGAAATGATTGTTTTATGCGAACCAGAAGATTCAATGACTTGGTATAACAAAATGTGGAAATTAAGTGTTGAATTATTTAGAAGTTTTAATGTTCCAGTTAGACAACTTGAATGTTGTTCTGGTGATTTAGCTGATTTAAAAGTTAAATCTTGTGATATAGAAGCATGGAGTCCTAGACAAAAGAAATATTTTGAAGTTTGCAGTTGTTCTAATTTAGGTGATGCACAAGCAAGACGTTTAGGAATTCGTGTTAAGAGTGAAAAAGGAAATTATTATTTACATACATTAAATAATACGGTTGTTGCAACTCCAAGAGGATTAATAGCTGTATTAGAAAACAATTATAATGAAGATGGCAGTGTAACTGTTCCAGAAGTTTTAAGACCTTATATGGGTGGAATAGAAAAAATTGTTCCAAAAAAATAATAAAAAAAAGGATGTTAAAATATGAAAAAAAATAAAGAACATACAGAACAAAAATATACAGCCGATGTTCTTGCCAAATATAATTATGATGGATACACACAATATGTATTTCCATCAGGTTGTGATTTATTTTATAATAATAACCTTGTATATTCTGTTAATAATGCTTCTGCTAAATTTTTATATGAAACCTATTATACACTTGATAGCAGATATAATGTAATAACAACTCCTTCTAATAAGGGAGTTACATATATTCCAGAAAAATATGTTGAATATGAAAAAAAGCTAATAAATACTATAAACAAATTTACTAATGTTACAGATACCACCTCTGGTTTAGAATCTATTAAAAATAACATAGCAAAAAAATACTACTTATCAAGAACTCACGCTATTATTATAAGCCAAAATAATAAACTCTTTTTAGATTCATCAGATGAAAGAGTTATGATATATAATTCTATGGAAAAAATATATCCAAAATTAGTATTTATTATGCCTTACTTCCATGCTAAAAACATTTTACAAGATTCTTTGTCTCAAATATACAATTTTATAGCAACACGTCATATAGACATAAGTCGTATTGAAGAAAATTTAAAAAGTATTAAGACTTGTAAATTTTGTTATGGAACAATTACAATTTTAGAAAAATTTATAGAAAATCCACAAAAAGCAGATCTTCATGAAATTACAGACAAGATTTCGCAATCTATTCAAAATATTGAAAAAATTTTAGAATTAAATGGATATAAAGATTTTGAAAATACAAAATAATAAGGAGAATAAATATGTTAGTTAAAAATCCAAAATTTGAAATCTCAGCAGTGAAACCTGCTCAGTACCCAAAAAACAATTTTCCTGAAATCGTATTAGTTGGAAAATCAAATGTTGGGAAATCAAGTTTTATAAATACAATGATTAATAGAAAAAAACTAGCTAGAACAAGTAGTGAACCTGGTAAAACTAGACAAATCAATTTCTATAATATAGATGAAAAATTTTACTTCGTTGATTTACCAGGTTACGGTTACAGTAAAATGTCTAAAAAAGAACAAGAACAAGTTGGAAAATTTATTGAACAATATTTATTTAATAGGCAACAAATTTCTTTAATTATCTTTTTAGTAGATATTCGCCACTCTCCTACTGAGAATGATAAACTTATGTATGACTATGTTATTCGTTCTGGTTTACCTTGTATGATTCTAGCTAATAAAGCTGATAAAATTGCCATTACTAAGGTTTCAGATGTAACATATAAATTGCAGAAAGCCTTGAATCCAATTGGTGATATTCCTACTTTTCCTTTTTCTTCTGAAAGAAAAATTTATATGGATGATGTTTGGAATGAAATAGAAAAATATATTTAAAACTAATGAACCAATGGGGACGTTCTTAAATTGGTTCATTAGTTCTCTTACTTTTTAACAACAACATTTACATTTGTGTTTTTTATCTTTTTTTCTGTTACATACTAATAATATTATAGATAAAACTAGAAGTAATGCAAGTACTACAGCCAATACAATTATTGCTCCAAAAGATGCTAATATTTCAGTTGTTATTGCTGCTGCACCAACTAATAGTCCAACAACAAATGCAAGAGCAATTGCTAATATTACTGTTATAATTCCAAAACATCTATTGTTATTGCATTTATCTTCTTTTTTGTCATAGTAAAATACTTCTTGTGGCTCCATAGAAGTCACCTCCTGTATAACACTTTTATTTGATGTGTTATACTATATATTATGCTATTTAATGTAAAAAGTTGTCTAATTTAGTAGTATTTTATCTTTCAATATCTTCTGACATTTTTTTGTTTTCTGATGATGATTCATTCAATTCAATTTTTTCACCTCTTTGAATTGAATCTTTTATTATTCTGTATAAATATTGATAATCTGAATATTCACCATCAGATGCCTTTACTAGAGACTTTCTAACATAAGCAAAATTGTCCAGTAATAATTTTCTATCCATCCTAAATTCATGTTCTTCAGCAAATCTGAAAGCATATGTTACAATTGTTCTAGTATTTCCATCTCTAAAAGGATGAACTTGCCACAATTCAGCAATCAGTTTGGTGAAATCCATTGCTTTATCATCTAAAGATTTCGCATTCCAATTTACCCTATTTAATTCATTTAAACATTCTTTCGCTTTTGGTTCAATTTCCTTTGGATATGCATATCTAACAGTATCTCCGCCCAATATATCTTCTGGCTTTACCATTGGTACTGTTCTTAATTCACCAGCCCAGTCATAAATATCGTCTAAAATATATTTATGAATATTTTTTACATAGTCTAAATCAAACTTTGAACAATCAACATCTCTGTCTACTGTAAGTAATTTCACAAATGAAATATCAGATTCTGCTTTTCTAAGTTCTTCATAATCTTTTATTCCAAGTTTATTTTTTAATGTTCCTGTATCTTCGTATACATACGGATCTTTCATTATTTGTTACCTCCATTTGTATATTTTTCCAATACTTTTCTTTGAATTTCTTCTATTTCAATTTTTCCATCTATGTATTGTCTAGCTAACTCTAATACATCATCACTTGGCATATCTGCACCTAACAATGAAATTCCTAGAGCTTTTTTTACTATATTTTTTCTTTCTTCTCTAGTAGTTTCTGAGATTAGATATCTATTATCCATATTCTTTCTCCTAATTTTATCAATTTACTAAATTAATTATTTTCATTTTCAATTTTCTTAGTTATTATTTTTAAAGCCTTTTCCCTTGGAAGCATCACAACATGTCCACAACCTTCGCATTTTAATTTGAAATCAACACCAACTCTAGTTATTTCCCACAATTTACTTCCACAAGGATGTTGTTTTTTAGTTCTAACAATATCTCCAATATTATAGTCCACTTCAAATCACCTCAAACCAAATATCTTTTTTCGACAACTTTCTACACAAATTGTGAGACAAATTTGCACTGTCCCTATTGTCTCAAACGTCTTTCTATCTCTTCTTTTCCAAGGACTTGCATTATTTCATATAAATCTGGTGTATTAGTTCTTTTGGTTAAAGCAACTCTTAAAACTGTACTAACATCACCAACATGTGCTGCATACATTCCTGGGTTTGCTTTAAATTCTTTAACTTCTTTAGCATAGCCCATTTCACCTGATAATTCTTTTATTTTATCAAACCAAGTTTGTTTATCGTCATTTTCGTCGTAATATTTTTCAACATATAATTTTAATATCTTTTCAATTGACTCTTTATCATTAATTACTTGGAATGGGTATTCTTCTTCGTTTTTGTCAAATAATTCATTATACATATATTCAACATTTTCTTTAACATCTGACCATTTTGATATATCTTTTCTTGGCTTTTTGTTTCCTCTTTCTATACCAAAAACTTTTAAAGCATATTCTTTGTCTTTTAAAATTTCTGCTAATTCTTGGTCATATTTTGATGCCCAGTTTAAAGCGTTTTCATATACTTCTTCAGCTGACATTTTTGATATTACTGTTTTTGATACATCTAATAATTTAACCATATCAAATAATGCACCACTAACACTCATTTTATTTAATTGTAATTGGAACTCATCCATTGATTTATCTTGATTTGCTCTTCTCCAATTTTCAAATGTAGAATTTGCGATATTCATTAAATATTCTTTAACAGCTTCTGCTGGAATACCTTCTTCTGCATAGTAACTTACAGCAGCCTCAGCATCTTTTCTTTTACTTAATTTTCTCTTATTTCCATTATCATTTTTCATAATTGGTGCAATGTGTGCATATTTAGGAGCTTTAAATCCTAATTCATGGAATAATTGCAAATGCAATGGAACTGAAGATAACCATTCATCTCCTCTTATTACATGTGTTGTATGCATTAAGTGGTCATCAACTGCATGTGCAAAATGATATGTTGGTAAACCATCTGCTTTTATTATAACTATATCTTGGTCATTTTCTGGAAAATCAACCTTTCCTTTAATTACATCATGATGTTGTATTTTTCTATCTTCTCTTCCAGGAGATTTAAATCTGATTATATAATTTTCACCATTTTGGATTCTTTTCATAGCATCTTCAACAGTTACAGTTCTACATTTTGCCCATACACCATAATATCCAGGTCTGATTTTTGCAGCCTCTTGTTTTGCTCTTATTTCTTCTACATCTTCAGGTGTACAGAAACATGGATATGCTTTACCTTGTTCAATTAAATATTTTGCATATGCTTGATAAATTTCTTTTCTTTGACTTTGTTTGTATGGTCCATAATTTCCTTTTCCATCTTCATCAGAAACCATACCTTCATCTGGTTCAATTGCAAAATCTTTTAAAGAACTTACTATTCCAGATACTGCATTTTCAACTTCTCTTTTTTGGTCTGTATCTTCAACTCTTAAGAAAAATACCCCATTTGTTTGTGAAGCTAATTTTCTTGCTATTAATGATTGATATAAACCTCCTATATGTACAAATCCAGTTGGACTAGGAGCAAATCTTGTTACTATTGCTCCTTCTGGTAAATCTCTTTCTGGATATTTTTCTTCATAATATGATATTTCCTTTGCATCTGGAAATATTAAATTTGCTAAATCTTTGTAATCCATTTTCGTTCTCCTTTCAACCAATGGTTCAATTTATACTTCCATAATAATTGGTATAATCATTGGATTTCTCTTTGTTTTTGTAAAGATATAATCTCTTAAATTCTCTCTAACAGTAGATTTGATAGTTGACCAATCTCTTACTCCTTTCTCTTCGCATTTTCTAATTTCATGTCTTACAACATTTTTAACATCATCCATTAAGTTTTCTGATTCTCTAACATAAACAAATCCTCTTGATATTACATCTGGTCCTGCAACAACCTCACCTGTTGAAGAATCCATTGTTAAAACAATAACAATTAGTCCATCTTGTGATAAATGTTGTCTATCTCTTAAAACAATGTTTCCAACATCTCCAACTCCAAGTCCATCAACTAAAACTCTACCATTTGGAACCATTCCATTAAATTTGATTTCATTTTCGTCTAATTCAACAACTCTACCATTTTCCATCATAACAATGTTTTTAGCTGGTATCCCCATCATTTGAGCTGTTTCTGCATGTGCTCTTAATTGTCTATATTCACCATGAACTGGTATAAAGAATTTTGGTTTTGTAAGTGCAAATATTAATTTTTGTTCCTCTTGACAAGCATGTCCTGATACGTGAACATCTGCTAATGCACTATATACAACCTCTGCACCTATTTGCATTAAATCATCAATTACTTTTGAAACTGATTTTTCGTTTCCTGGTATTGGATTTGCAGAAATTATAACTAAATCATTTGGTGTTATTTTTACTTTTCTATGGTCACCTGCAGCCATTCTTGTTAATGCAGACATTGTTTCCCCTTGGCTTCCTGTTGTTATAATTACTAATTGTTCATCATTATATGTTGACATTGTGTCTATATCAATAAATATGTCATCTGGACAATCTATATATCCTAGTTCTTTTGAAGTCATAATCATATTTATCATACTTCTACCACATATTGCTATTTTTCTTTTATATTTAACTGCTGAACTTACTATTTGTTGAACTCTGTGTACATTTGAAGCAAACGTTGCTACTACTATTCTTTTTGTACATCCATCAAATAGATTATCAAATACTGGACCTATTGAGCTTTCAGACATTGTAAATCCTTTTCTTTCTGCATTTGTACTATCTGACATCAATGCTAATATTCCTTCATTTCCTAATTCTGCAATTCTTCCAAAGTCCATTATTTTTCCATCAATTGGTGTATAATCCACTTTAAAGTCACCTGTGTGTAAAATTGTTCCAACTGGTGTTTTTATTGCAAGCATTACTGAATCTGGAATACTATGTGTACTTCTTATGAACTCAACTTCAAAATTCTTTCCAAATTTTATTTTTTCTCCTTGTGTTACTTCAATTAATGTTGAACTTCTTAATATTCTATGTTCTTCTAATTTATTTCTGATTAATCCCATTGCTAATTTTGGTGCATATACTGGTATATTTATTTGTTTTAATAAATATGGAACACTTCCTATATGGTCTTCATGTCCATGTGTTATTATTAATCCTTTTATTTTATCCACATTTCTTTGTAAATATGTTATATCTGGTATAACTAAATCTACCCCCAACATATCATCTTCTGGGAATGACAATCCACAGTCTACTACTATTATTTCATCCTCATATTCAAATACCGTTATGTTTTTTCCTACTTCGTGTAGTCCACCTAATGGTATTATTTTTAACTTAGACTTTTTAAATATGTTATTTGTTTCCTTTTTTCTTCTACTGTTTACTCTTGTTTGTTTTTCTTCTTTTTCTATAGTTTTTGAAATTTTATTTGTTTCTTTTTTATTTTCTCTTCTTACTTTTAATTCTTTTGTTTCTTCCCCCCTATTTTCTTTTGTTTTCCTTTTTGTTTCTCTTTTTGTTTCTCTTTTTGCTTCTGATTTTACTCTCGTTGTTGTACTTTTTGTAGTTTTTCTTGGTTTTCTTTCCACTTTTTCTTCTTTATTGTTTGAATTTTCTTGTGTCATTAATTTTCCTCTCTTTCTTTTTATAATTTTATTTTTGATTTTAATTCTCTTTTAAAATCTTATTTTCAATTTTGATAAATCCGTTTAATGTAAAAAAGCATCTTCATCATTATTAGCTATATTTATTTGCATATATAAAATATAAGCATAATTCATTAATAACAAATAATTAATAAATTTAATTATTTGTCTTTCTATAATAACTCTCATTTATTTAATTTTTAATCCGTTCTCTTTTATTTATTTGGTCCGTTCCTTTTTTACTTTTCAGGTTTTAAAAAAATCTCATTTTTGCCCTTTGGCAATCTACTGGTTATTATACTATAAAATAGAAAAAAAGTCAAATTTTGTATTATGTAAACTTAACTTTTTTAATCTCTATTTTTTAAATTATACAATTTCAAAATCAATCTGTCTTAACATTTTATTAGCAGATATAACTCTAATTTTAACCTTATCACCAATTTTATATGTTTTATTTGTTTTTTCTCCAATTAGTCTTTTTCTCTCTTCATCATAGATAAAATACTCGTCACCTAAATTTTCAAATCTAATCAATCCCTCAACTGTATTCTCAAGTTCAACAAAAATTCCAAATTGAGTTACTGATGATACAATTCCTTCATATTCTTCTCCAATTTTATTTTCCATATATTCAGCCTTTTTCAAATCCTCACTATCTCTTTCAACCTTTGTTGCTACCTTTTCTCTTTCTGATGATAGATTTGCTCTTTGTTCTGCTTTTTCTTGATATTCCTCTATAAACTTATCATCAACAACATAGTTTTCTTCTAAATATTTTGATATTATTCTGTGTATAAATAAGTCAGGATATCTCCTTATTGGTGATGTAAAATGACAATAATATTTACTTGCTATTCCAAAATGTCCTTTATTTTCTGCTTCGTATCTGGCAACTTTTAATGTTCTTAATATTAAAGTTGATACTACTTTTTCTTCTTCTTTACCCTTTATTTCTTCAAGTATCTTTGATACTTCTGTTGGATAGACTTTGTCATTTGTAGTTTTTATTTTTAATCCAAAATTAAACAAAAATTTATTTAAATCTTTTACTTTTTCTATATCAGGTTCCTCATGTACTCTATAGATAAATGGTGCTTCTAACCAGTAAAATTTTTCAGCTATTGCTTCATTTGCACTTAACATGAATTGTTCAATTATTTCATTACTAAAGCTTGTTTCATATTTTCCTACATTAATTGCTCGTCCATCTCTATCTAATTCTATTTTACTTTCTGGTATATCTAAATTTAGATATCCTTGTTCTAATCTTCTATTCTTCAATATTGTAGCAAGCTCTGCCATTAATTCAAAATCATTAATATATTTTTCATATTTTTTTAAAACTTGTTCATCAGATTTATCTAATATTTTTTGTACATCATGATAATTCATTCTTTCTCGTACATTTATTATTGCCTTATATACTTCTGCTGAAATAGTTTTTCCCTTTGGATCTATTTCCATAGAACATGATAAAGTAAATCTATCTTCTCCTGCATTTAAACTACATATTCCATTTGATAGTTCTCTTGGCAACATTGGTATTACTCTTGAAAGCATGTATATACTTGTTCCTCTTATTTGTGCTTCTTTATCTAGTAAACTTCCCTCTCTTACATAGTGACTTACATCTGCTATATGAACATCTAGTCTATAATTTCCATTTTCTAATTTTATAACTCTAACAGCATCATCTAAGTCTTTTGCATCTTCTCCGTCTATTGTGAAAATCACATGTTCTCTACAGTCAACTCTATTAGGTATATCTTTTGCATCTATTTTATCTCCAAATTTCTTTGCCTCTTCAACAACTTGTTCTGGAAATGTTGATGGTAATTTATATTCTTTTATAAGTGATAACATATCAACACCAGCTTGATTTGGAGAACCTAATACTTCTATAATTTTTCCCTCTGCATTTTTTCCTCTTTCAGGATATTTAGTTATTTGGACCAACACTTTATATCCATTTCTAGCTTTTCCAAAATTATTTTTAGATATAAATATATCAGTTCCTAAGCTCTTGTCATCTGGTACAACGAATCCAAAATTATCACTTTTTTGAAATGTTCCAACTACTGTATCTTTTTCGTGTTTTATTATTATTTTTATTTTTCCTTCTGCATTTTTTATTTTATTTTTTTCTTCTATTATTTCTACTAAAACTTTGTCTCCATTTAGTGCATTCAATGAATTTTCTTTTGATATATAAATTTCATCTTCTTTGCCATCTATTTTTACAAATCCAAATCCTTTCTGATTTTTTCTATATATACCTTCCTGAAAATTGTCTCCAATTAATCTATATCTGTTTTTTCTATTTTTTACTATTTTGTAATTTTCTTCTAATGTTTTTAGTATTTGATTGAATTCATTATATTCTTTTTTAGGCACCCCTAAAAGCATTGCTATCTCTTTTGCTTTCATTGGAGTATAATTTTCATCTTTCATAAATTCTAAAATTATATCTTCTTTTTTTATCATTTTATCATCCTTTCAAAATCTGTCAAAAAGGGGCGTCCTTTTTGACACCCCTTGATTCCTTTTTCTATGCTAAATATAATATTCCTAATACTACTGTTAATATTCCAAATACAATTGATGATACTACCATTAATCTTTTTTGTTTTCCTTCTTTTGTTCTACCTTTATTTTTTTCATAGAAGTTATTTGTTGATGAACCTGTTATTGTTTGTGATAATCCTGCATCATCCTTTGTTTGTATCAATGCTAATATTATTACTACTAGTGCTATTATAAAATATATCACTGTTAATATTGTTCTTATTACTTCCATTTATAATTCCTCCCTGTGGCTTTCTTTTTTATTACTTGTGTATTTTATCATATAAATTTGTAAAATGCAATAGGCAATTTTGATTAAAAAACCGCATAAATGATTAATAATATTATAAGTTTTAACATTACATTACTCAAAAGCTGAAAGTTAGTACATTTTATTCCAATATTATTTAATTCATCATATTTTCTAATAATTTTATCAATCTCTTCTATTCCAGAAATCCCCTTTTCTTGCATATATTCTTTAGCCAAAAATCTAGCTTTAATCATAGCATCATTTTCAAGATAAGCTCTAACGACATAAAAGGCAAATCCAAATAATAAAAATATAACTAAAAACATACTTTTATAGAGCAATATTTTAAAAATTGCCAATACACAAATTATAAAAAAATACACTAAATAAATATTAGAAAATATAAAATTAAACCATAACATTTTTTTACTTTGAATTGAATGTAAACATTCATGTGCAATGGTCTGTATTCTTGTATAACTATTTTTTAAATTTGCAATAAAAATTTTATTACTCATTACTAAATATAAAGTTGCATTAGAATTTTTATCTTCCTCAATTTTTACGTTTTCGTTATTTAATTTTTTTAAATAATATTTACAAATTTCTATGTTTTCAGGGTACTTTTGAGTTAATTCATCTAACCCTTTATCTTCCCCAATATTTTTTATTTTTTTTATATTATAACCAAATATAAATCTTAATATAAAATATATTATTACTACAATTATTAATAAAACTATAAATTCCATAATCTACTCCTTATAATCTTACTAATAATGTTATTATAAATTCAATCCATTTATTTTAATACATCCATAACTGCATCTCCAATTATTTTATTAACATCAGCCAAAACTATATTAAATTTTGTCTCTGTTTCAAAAAACTTAGCAGCATCAGGATCTTCAAATAATTCTATATACAATTGTTGCATTTTTTTAGTTTTTTCTTCATCATTTTTGCCTGTTTGCATTGCTGTAACTTGAGCATCATATCTAGCTTTTTCAAATTCTTCTATTTTCTTTTTTAATTCTGGTTTTAAACTCAAAGTTTCCTTTGCCATTTTATAATTAATATATTCTTCTGATTGTTTTAATTCTTGTGCTAATTTATTAGCAGTATCGTATATATTCATACTTCAACTCTCACTTTCTTTTTAATATAAAATGCCCCAAATGGGACATTTATTACATATTATTTGTTATACTTGTATTTTCAGTTGCTACAGGTCCTTCTATTTCAACATTTGCATCTGTTGGGCATATATTTATCCATGTATTTCCATCATTTACATTTATTTCATTTCCATTTAAATCTTCATATTTGGTTTGTGTATTTCTTGCCTCTTTTATACATTTAATTTTTATTGCTTTTCCATTTGTTATATAATATCCATTAAATGTTCCTATATTTTTTAGACCTTGCCTTCCTTTGTTTTCGCTATCTTCCATTGTATAATTATCACAAAATGTTATTATTATATTTTTTGTTGTTATACTATTTCCTGTATCCCAATCAGTTTGAGCTTTATTTCTTGCATATCTTTTGTACACTTTATTTTGTTCATCATATTCATATTTAACTTTTTGAAGTGTTGAATGTGGTATTGTTACAGTTGTTGCTCCTTGTCCATCTTTTAATTCAACCTCATCTGTCACATAATTTAACACACTTTCTTTTGTTGATGTTGTTTTATATCCTTTTGCTTTTGCAACTTTTAATAAAGCTTGTGTACTTGTTACTGCGTTATGTGGTGATGACTTATCTTTTACTCTCCAGAATGTTGATTCACTTTCTGTTATTCCATTTATGTTATTTATACTATATTTTGCTATATCACTCTGTGCAAATGGGCTCCAACCAAAATGTGCATATATAGCATCATTTTCCATAACATAATCTAAAAAATAATGTCTTGAACTTCTTACAGGTCCTATTTTATCAACATCTACTCCCT
Organism: uncultured Clostridium sp.; assembly: GCA_964415805.1. Classification (GTDB taxonomy): domain Bacteria; phylum Bacillota; class Clostridia; order TANB77; family CAG-508; genus CAG-269. Next base: position 5,664 of record CAYQBQ010000004.1, on the reverse strand, counting down.
TAAATAGAGCCATTAGTCGAGTTTCTCCACCCTCTACAATTATTTCATATACTAAATATGCTTTATTTAATCCAGCTTGAGGCCATGCTAAATTATGATTATCTATCATTACAGCTATTGGTCTATCATTTCCTTTAAATATCTGAACTTCTTTTTCTTGTAATCCAGCAGTTAAGATATCTTCATTTTGATTATCTGATACTTCCTGAGTTTCAGTTTTCTTTCCACTTATTATTTTATATGCTAAAATTCCTCCAGCTGCTAAAATTAATATAATTAATACCATTATTAAAATTTTAGTTCCTTTGTTTCTCATTACTTCCTACCCTTTCACTTCTTCTCGTTTAATTTTTAAATCATTTAGTATTTTTTCTTCTTTAGGTCTCATTACTTTTTTATCTTCTTCTTTAATATGATCATATCCCATCAAATGATAAAATCCATGTACCAACATATAACTTAATTCTCTTTCAAAGCTATGTCCATATTCTTCCGCTTGCTCTTTTACTTTTTCAATAGAAATTATTATATCTCCTAACATATCTTCAAATAAAAAATCTTTATTTTCAATTTTTCTATCCAACTCTTCTTTTTCAAACATTGGAAATGATAATACATCAGTAGCTTTATCTATATTTCTGTATTTGATATTAATTTTTTTTATTTCTTCTGGTGTTGTAAAAGTTACTGTTATCATCAATTTTGAATCTAGTAACCCCTCTTCTTCAAAGCATTTATATAACACATTTTCTACTATTTTTTCATATGCTTCATTTTCCTTTAAATTTAGATATGTAATTTCATACATCATGCTACCACCCTGTCTTCTTTATTTATTGTTCCTATATATTTTCCATTTGATTTACATGAATTTTTCAATTCTCTTATTGCTCCATAATCAACTAGCTTTCTTTTATAATACGTAATTATTTTTGAATAATCAACTTTTGAATTTTCTATCTTTTTCATATCATTTTTTATAAACAATACTTCTTTTTGTTTTATATATTGGTCAAAGTCTGTGTCTTTTAATTTTGATATTCCTTTATACTTGTCCCAAAACTTCTTATAATTGTCTCTTTCCTTCATATTATCCCAATATACCTTTGTTGATAATAATCTAACATTATAATCTTCTATCAAATTTATTAACATTGCATATGCTTTTTCTCTCTTTGCTGCCATCTTTGTATCTTGTACTAAAATTCTAGCATCTTTTAATAGTTTTTCATAACATTGTTCTGCAACTATTAGTGGTATGCTATGTGTAAACAATTTTCTACTTATACCTAATAATATCATATTTTTCTCTATATTATCTCTTGTATCTAATTTTCCTACTGTATAACTTTCAAATCTTTCATAATCATCTACTATATCCTTAAATTCTTCTTGTCCTCTACTCATTTTTAATGTTAATATATTTTGAATATATTCTTCTAATGTATAAAATATTTTAACATAAATCCATTCTTTTGATGAATCATATATATTTGTTGTATCTGCAAGTTTTATTGAATAATTCTTTAAAATAGATTTATAAAGTGTATCCATCTTATCTATATAAAATTTATTATATTTTTCTTGTGTTTTTTCTTTAGTTGAAATAGTTACACTCTCTTTATCCAATTCCAACAAATATTTTTGCTTTCTATATTTGTAATCCATATATTCTTTTTCTTTTAAACTTGTTACTTCATAATATCTAGATAATGCATCTTTTTCAAATTCGGTTGCAGTATTATTTTTTACTTTTTTATAAATTGAATCCATTACGTATTTATCCAAGGCTTCCAAATAAACAGTATATGCTTCATCATACTTTTTCTCCAATTCATCTTTATTATAATCTTCTGTATCTTTCATATAGTTTTCATATGCCTTTATTAGGCTATTTCTTTTTATCGTAATTAACATTCCGTTAATTCCTATTTTTGTTGGTATTAACATTTTTGTTAGTGTTTTTGTTATCTTATTAAAAAAAGTGGTATTAGTTCCAGTAATTCTTAAACTTTTTTCTTCCATACTTATCTCTCCCTTATATTAAAAAACTATTTTTTCATTAGTCCCTATATTTTCCAATACTTCGTATGTTACATAAATTTCAATTCCATCTTCTTTTTCATATGTATTTATAATTTTATTTACTATTTTTTCTTTATTCTCTATTTCATCGTCTAATTCCTTCTGTAACTCGTCTACCCCTATGTTCTTTGCTTCTTCAATTGTATATTTTTTTTGTTCTTCTATTACTTCTTTATTTGTAGTTTTAATTAATAAAATTGGTAAATAAAAATCTGAAAATATTTTAAATTTCTTTTCTGTGTCTATTGTATCATAAATTTGAAATTTTGAAAGCCTTTTTGATAAATTTATTTCAAAATTATTTATTTTTATTTTATATTTATTCTCTAAATTACCTGTTTCCCTTTTTTCCGTAGCATTATATGGAATTTTTTTACTTTTTGTATGCCATACTTTTGCTTCTATCTCTCCTTTTGCATGTACATACCTTATTCCTGTATACTTGCCTTCCATCCATCCATTTATTAATGGTGTTCCTATATTTACTGTATCTCCCACTTTTACTGCTATTGTTCCATTTTGAGCATTTATTTTTGTTACAACTCCTTGTTTATCAGATACAACATTACAATAATCACTATCATCTAATATCTCAGGTTTAGAAGTAGCTTTAACAACTTTTACTATTGCATTTGTTCCTTTAAGTTCTATCCCCATCCACGCAATGTCATCCCTATTTAATCTTATTTTATTAATTACCTCTTTTGTATTTATTTTAGATTTGCATTTTCCAATTGATATTCCATTATTAATTACATCATTATATATATTTTGTATCTCTTCATTATTTTCAACAACAATTTCTATATTCCATATAAAATTGGATGATATTGCCAATAATATAACTATTAATAATAAAAATACTAAAAATATTCTTCTCTTTTTATATCTATTAAACAAAAAAGGGAGCCCACTTTTTCTTATTATTTTCATTTTACACTTTGTTTGTCTTACAATTCTTCTAAGTCTTTTTAAATCTTTTATTCCAATATTTAACTCTAATTTTACATTTTTATCTCTTTTTAGATTCCATATTACTATTTTATTATTCCTACATATATTTATAAATCTCTCTATATAGTATCCCTCTACCGATATTCTAATGTATCCAATTATATAATTAAATAGAATTTTAATTAACATACTTCATCCCTTCAATCAAAACTTCTCTCTATTTCTATACTTTCAACTTTTCCATTGACTTTGATATCATCATTTGTCATATTTTCTAATTTTAACTCATAACCATTTATATTTACTATTCCCAATGATGTGCTTATCCTAATATAATAATCTTCATATTCTAAAATACCTTTAAAATTTTCTATTATCATCTCATTAAATCCAGTTATGGTTATTTTTGGTATATCAGTATATACCTCTTGTGGCATCTCTAAAATTCTATCTATTTTAGAAAAAGTATTTCTTTTTTTCTTCATATTTAAAACTCCTTCGTATTATTGTTTAAATTCATCCAAAGCCTTAAATTCGTAGCCCATATTTTTTATTTCTTTAATAATATCTCCTAAAATATTTGTATTAGTTTTTGAATTTCCATGTAAAAGCATAATTTCTCCATTATGAACATTGTCTAATATTTTCTTTTTTGCTTGATTCTCATCAGGTTGTTTATTCTCATTCCAATCCTCATATGCAAAAGACCACATTACAGTTTTATAACCTAAAGAATTTGTTACATTTAAACTTTTCTCACTAAATTCTCCCATTGGAGGTCTTATATACTTCATTTCGTATTGAAATTTTTCATATATTGCTTTGTGTAAATCCATTACCTCTGTATTTATTTGTTCTTTTGTTAAACTAGGCATACTTTTATGATTTACAGTATGATTTCCCACAATATTTCCCTCATCTATCATTTGTTTTACTAATTCTGGTTGTGTATTTAAATAATGTGCAGTTATAAAAAAAGTTGCTGTTATGTTGTTTTCCTTTAATGTTTTTAATATTTGTGGTGTATATCCTGCTTCATACCCTTCATCAAATGTCAAATATATGTATTTTTCATTATTGTTTCCCATTGCTATTCCATTATTTTTTTCTAGTATTTCTTTATTTGCCTTACCTAAATCAGGTTGTTCATGATTATCATTTCTTTTTATACCCCAACCTATTTTTTTATTACTTAATTCCTGTGAACCTGTCAAAATATCTTTTTCTTCTTTATATTTTAAATTAACTAAAGTTAGTGAAAACATTATTAATAACAAAATGAACAACTTTATAATTTTGGGCATATTCTTTTTTAAATTAATCGTCATTTTTATACCTCCAGACAATAATTAATATTCTATATTTTTCTTTTTTAATAATATGTTTTCAATTATATTATTATTACTTCTTTTTTAACCGATTAACAGTTATTGTTTTACCTTCAAACATTATTAACACTAATACTTTTACCAATTGGATAATTTTGTAAATTTACTATTGACAATGAAATTTTTTTAGATTATATTGTTATTACTACTGGAAAATAAAGGAAATTTTTGTTATTTTGTCGATTACTTGTTTTCCATTTTATATTTATACTAAAAATGAGGGGGATAATATATGTTGAATTTTGTCATTTGTGATGATAACTTAAATATCTTAGATAAATTCTCGAAAATTCTTGATAACATTTTTATGAAGCATAACTATGATGCTGAAATTGGATTAAAAACAAATGATATAGATGAATTATTAAATTATATCGATGATAATAAAACAGATGTATTAATTCTAGACATAAACTTGAAATCAGATAAAACTGGTTTAGAAGTAGCTTCTAAAGTTAGAGAGAAGAATAAAAATACTTATTTTATTTTTACAACAGCTCATTTAGAATATGCCATGATGGCTTATAAATTTAAAACATTTGATTATCTGGCCAAGCCTGTTACTTATGATAGACTTGAAGAGACTATTGTACGTTTATTTGAAGATATTAACGGATTGCCTAAAAAATATATTAAAATTGATAATAAAAAAACAATTATTGATGAAAGTGATGTTTTATATATTAAACGTGATGGAATGAAATTAATTTTTCATACTAAAAGTCGTGATTATGAAACTTATAGTTCTTTCAATAAAATTCAAGATTGTTTGCCTGATAATTTTATTAGAGCTCATAAATCTTATATTGTTAACATTAATAATATTGTGAATTTGGATCCTGTCGCTAATATGATTTACTTTGATAATGGTTCCACTTGTGATATTGGTCCTAAGTATAAGAAGGATTTAATTGAGGAGGTGAAATCTCATGGACATATTAAATAATATCTGGACAGCTATAAGTACACCAAATGAAGATATAGTGAATATAATAGCTTTATTTTTATTAATTATAGAAGCTCCTTTATCTTTTTCACTAATAAAACATTTATTTAATATAAATTCAACTAAAAAGAATATGTATATTTATATAACCACTATATCTTTTGTATCCATAATATCTATGCTTATTTTAAAATGGCCTTATAATGTTGCACTTAATTATATATCAGTCTTCATAGTTTTATTTTATATATTTAAATTAAATATTTTAAAAACATTAGCTGCCTCTGTATT
>CAYQBQ010000003.1:30383-31387 GCA_964415805.1 uncultured Clostridium sp. | reverse complement strand
ATTTTTCAATTAGAATTATCTAATTTTTTGGACCACTTTTATTTTATCAAAAACAATTTTTTCTCCTAAGATACACATTCTAAAAAAGTTTGACTCTGATAATCCTGTTTGCAAACACTTTTGTTTTAGCATTTGATTTTCTTTTGAGTTTAAGTAAAATGATTTTTTTATATCTCTGTTTCTCATTTAAGCAATACTCCTTTCAAAGTTAATTTTTATTTTGGAAAATTGACAAAATATTTTGTAAAACTTTTTCTAAAAGTTTTGTTAAAAGTCAATTTGAAACAATTGGGCTTTTTGAATTTGGTGGGAGCACAAATTCATGGCTTGCATTATTCAAATCTGCTATCCCTTTTCGGAGCTAAAAACTAAACTTTTCACTAACTAAAAGTACATTTTAAGTACCTTATTTGTGTAAATTAACACTGCAAAAAGAACCTTTTTAGGTACTTTATTTGTATAAATTAACACTGCAAAAGGAACACTTCTAGGTACAATAATTTGAAAAAATGACCAACTTATTTGCACAAATTGGTCACATTTAATTAGCAGTAAATTAGTTCATTATAAACTATTTCTTCTGCAATGTTTTTATAGTTATTCATAGTTTTTACCCACTCAAGTTGGTCAATAATTCCGTCATAATAGATAGGAAAATTGTCCCTTTTAGCAAGGTTATTGATGATATTTTTAACCTTATTATTAGCATTATCATCAACATCTTTTAGATGTTTTGTTAGTTTTTCATTCATTATTAATTCAGACCATAAACCACGTTTATGGCTTTTTAAATATTGTAATCTAACTCTACCATACTTACCTAAAGTAATCTTTTCTTCTTCATTTATTACAATGTTTGGATAATAATAATCGCCTACTTTTGTGTAATATAATCCGTTATTTTCATCGTAAATTTCATAATTATTTAGTTCTTTATTTCTCAAATTTTCCATTTATTTCACTCCTTATTTTACTTTATTTCCACGTGCGTCATACATCTTGCC
>CAYQBQ010000003.1:14511-30338 GCA_964415805.1 uncultured Clostridium sp. | reverse complement strand
TTTTATACCGGTTGTTGGTGAGGTTGTATCTGTTTTTAGTTTAAATGTATCTTCTTCTCGAATATAAATAATACCAAATTCATAAGTTTTCATCTTAGATTCAGGATCTAATTTATAGTAATCCTTTAATGGAAATACTCTAACAATAGCACTATTATCTTGTCTAAAATTAAAGTAAAACACTTGCTTATCTAGGTAATAAGTTGCCTCTGTATAACCAACATCATAGTACTGTCTTAACCTCATAATAATCTCTGCAACTTCCTCTTTTGGAAGGTAATTACTAAATCTAATATTGCCTACAATATTTCCAAAAATAGCTGGTTTTGTAGTATCAATATAACCACTTTCAAACAATTCTCTGCAAGGTTTACAAATGGATTCTCTAAAGTTTATTTGCTTAACTACAACCTCTTTTCCTATAAGTTCAAGTTCTATATTATCAACATATCTCATTACTAATTCAGCCTGTTCATCTCGTGTATAATCCTTCCAAGTTTTAGTTTTTTCAGTATATTCTTTGTTTAGTTTTAGCTTGTTTATATAGTCTATATCTCGTTTTAAAAGTATATCTTTTGGAGTAAAACATAGTTCTTCAGTGCTGTTAGTTGTACCAAGTTTTTCTTCTAATTCAGTAATAGCTTTCTCAACTATTTGTCTTTCTTTGTTGTATTCTTCTATCTCAAAAACGCCATCTATATAAGCCTTTTTTATTCTTTCTAGTCTATTTTTTTGATTATTCATTTCCTTTTCAATTTGTTCCTTTGGCTCATCAAATTTCTGTTTTATCATTGGTAAAAAGAATTGATTAACTACTGAATCATACTCCGTTAATTCCTTTATAAATTGACTAAAATACTCTGTTATAACATTTTCTCTGAACTCTATTTTGCAATCATTGCAATAATAATAAAAATATGCATTTCCATTTTTCTTAGTTGTAGCTTTGCCCCCTAATATCCTGTTACATTTAGGACATTTAATTTTTTGCAAATACAGATAAGTAAGTGTTCGTTTATAACTCCTTGAATTTTTCTTTCTTTGAACTTGACAGTCTTCCCACATTTCTTTTGAGACAATTGGTTCAACCACATCTTCATAATATGTGGGATGTTTTGTACGTTTTCCATGTACAAAATCTCCTTTATAAACTTCATTTCCAAGAATAGTAAGAATTCCTGTATCACTCCAATTTGTCTTTCCTAAAACCTTTTCTTCATTAAATAAATTGCTTATTCTCTTGTAAGAAAATCCGTTATAATATAAATCAAAAATCCTAACAACTATATCCTTTGTTGCGTAATCGATTACCAGTTTCTTATTTTCATGCTTATATCCTAATGGAGCTCTATGTGGTATATGACCACTTTTTATTGCCCCAGCCATTCCAACTTTAGTTCTTTCACTTGTTCTTTCAATTTCATTTTGACTAACGCTCATTAAAAGTCTTGAAATCATTTTACCATTTGCATTTGTAGTGTTTATCTCATCATTTACACAATCAATATAGGCTTCGTTTTCGTCTAAAAAAGTCATCAAATTTTCCCAATCATATATACTTCTAGTAATTCTATCTAGTTTTAATGCAACAATAGTATTTATTTTTCGTGCTTTTATATCTTCTTTTAGCCTTTCAAATTCAGGTCTATGATTTCCAGTTTTTGCACTTATCCCAGCATCTTCGTAATAGTCAATTACTTCATAACCTTTAAACTTACAAAACATTTCTAATCTTTCTCGTTGTTCTGGTAAGCTAAAACCTTCTTTGGCTTGGTCTTCTGTTGATACACGCATATATAATCCACATTTTTTCTTTTCTTCGTCCATTTAAAAACCTCCTTTACACAAAAGAAGTGCCAATAGTAATAAAACATCAATTACTAATGACACTTCTTAAAATCTTTTTTATAAATTAAATTCATTTTATTTGAATATAAATCTTTATAAATCATACAACATCCTCCGTATACATAACTTGTCTACTGAAGGTATTATATCACGATTTTTTGAAATGTCAAATTTTCCAATAATTACATAGCTTTCAGGTACTCTTGAAGCTCTGATATTTTTATTTTATTTGTCAAATTAGAAATATAAATATCATTTGAATAATTGAAAAACAAGAATGTAATTCCTTTAATAATTACCCTATGTGGCTCAATGTATGAAAGATTTGTTTTATCAATCTTTCTAATACTGCCGTTAATAAATGTTGGAGTAACATTTGAAAATTCGCATATAAAGTCCAATCGCTGTTTTAAAGATTTCTCAAATTCAATTTTTTCTTTAATTATCTGCATTCTTACACCATCCTTTCACTCACTTTGTTCGTTCATCGCAATCCAAAGTAAATATTTTGGATTGCAAATCTTTCGGATGATTTTTTTGCCAACAAAAAAAATCATCCATTTTACTGATTGATTTTTGTTTTGTCTATTCCATTAGTTCGAATAGATTCGTTATTGGTACCGATGGTGGGACTCGAACCCACATGGTTTCCCGCACGATTTTGAGTCGTGTGCGTCTACCAATTCCGCCACATCGGCATTTATTAAATTCAAATACTTAATTATATTAACACATTTATCTAAAAAAGTCTAGTATTAATATACAAAATTTTATAACATTTCAAAGATATCGTTACAGTTTACAACCTCAATATGTTAATTAGAGTGTAAGGTACATATTAATTTAAAAGTTTTCTCGGTTCAATACGCAATATAAGAATTTCTAAAATAAATTAATGGTATCTTTCCAATTAGTCTTCGCTTTGCTCGACATGAACTCTTTCCATAAGTTTATTTAAGAAATTCTAATATTACTCTAATCACATTTAAAAAGTTTAATTTAATATACATATATTCTTATTTATTCTCAATATCCTCTAAATCAACAATTTCGTATTCAAACACATTAACATCTTTAATAGTAAATTCTGAAAAATCATCTTCTTCATTTTCAAAATCTACAATATTAAACAACTTTTTATCCAATAAATTCAAATGTAAAGTTGATGTATCAACTATCATTTTTGTTGACAAATCCATTCCAACCGGTAGCGTTTTATTTTGATTATCATAAAAAATAATATTTGTAAAACCAATTCCTCTTGTTCCCTCTTTTAAGTTAATTTTATATAAATTGATATTATTTCCGTCATTACTAATCGCTTCTTTTATTTCATTTTCTGGATTTATATTAAAAACATTAATTTCCTTATTCTCTAATTCACCATTATTAATTGCCTTATATACAGGTAAATTTTCAGGAATAATTCCTTTCTCTAATGCTTTTAACAAGTTCAACATTATAACTTGCATTGATAATTTATAACCTATTGTTCTTGTATCCTTGTTGATTTCTAAAATATTAAATTTATCTTTTGGTAATTCTCTATGCCTTTTATTATTAATTTTTCTAACCATTGTATTACTTCCAATAATATTTCCAAAAATATCATACTCTTCTTCATCTAATGATTTGGTTTCTCTTGCTTCATTTTTTAAATTCTTTAAATTTTTTTCTAATTCTTCTGGTGAAATATTATTATTTTTTATATTGTTTATGACATTTATTAATTCAGTTGTTGCTATATATACACTATCTGTGTCTTCTTTACTTAAATTTTTTCTCTGAATTTTGTCTAATTTTTTACCAAAACCTTCAATATCTTCTTCATAATTAAATGTTTTCTCTATTTTCTTAATTACATTTACTTCTTCCTGTTCTCCCTCAGGCAACACAGCCATTTCATCTTTGTTGCTATATTTCCAGAATTCAAATATACTTTTCTTATGACTATCTATCTCTTCAATATATTTAGACGCATTTTCAATTTTTTTAGCCATATTTTTTGTTTTCAATTTTAAAGCATTAACATCCATAAGAAGATTTTTCATTCTAGTTTCTAGTTCTTCTAATTCTTTATATCTAGTTATCAACTCTTCCAAAGTATATATTTTTTTGATTGGAATCTTTTTCTTTTCTTTTTTATTTTCTATCTTTATCTCTTTTGGTTTACTTACAACTTCTACATCTACTTCATCATTTTCTTGTATAAATTTCTTGTTATTTTTTTTACTGTATTTAAAATAATATTTAAACTTTCCAAAAAAGGACTTCTTACATTCTAAAAACGTAGATATTTGTTTTTCTTTAGCCAAATATTCGATTTCTTGTGTTGCAACTAGTTCTTGTAATTGTTTCAATTTTTTGTTATATAATCGAATCTTGCTTCTTAATTCTTTTCTTCTTTTTAGTCCTATTTTATATTGTTCTCTTATAAAGTCTACCATATATTCATATTTAATTTTTTGACCGTCTAAATAGAACTCTAAACTACCATTCTTATCTATGTTTGTAGTAAAATTATAAAAGTTTGGTAGTTCTGTCTGTAGTATGAATAAAGCTTTCACTAATTTATAAAATTCATTTGCTTCTTCTTCTGAATTTAATTGTACTTTATAAAAAGTTTTTATTTTTTCATATACATTTGTTTCTCCTATAATTTGAATTGATAAATTATCTTTTTTGTCGTACACTTCATATATTAATGGCCAATCCTTGGTAAATAGCCATAAATAATTTTCAATATCTTCAAATTCAGATTTTTTCAAATACTTACTTGAATATCTAACACCACTTACTGGAACAAAAATTTTACCAGTTTTTTTATTTTCTATTTGTTTTTTTAACAAGTAGAAAAAAGTTTAATAGTCTGTATCTTCGGTTTGAACTATCATGAAATATTTATCTGTATTTTCTGAATAATATATTTGCCACAAATAATTACCATGAAATTTAACTTTGAAAGGTATATTTTTATTTAAATTTGCTTGTTCTTTCCCTATTTTTTCTATTTCATCAACATCCATATTTTTTAGCATATTCAAAAAAGTTGTATATTTTAGTATGTTTTTTTCATTATCTTTATCTAGATATTCATATAAAGGTCTTGCTTTTTTGTATTTTTCACCTAAATCTTCTAATCTATTAGTTGGTGATAGTAATATTTGTATATCTTTTACATTTACATATCTATATTGTCTGTATTGTTTTTCATCATAAAATCTTGGAATTCTATATTCTAATGGTTCATATTTTTTAAATTTTTCTGGAACTTTATCTAAATCTAACCCTAAATATTCAAGTTTATCAGATATTCCTTCTCCTACTTCTTTCTTTTTTCTAGGCAACTCAAAAATCTCCCTTCTTTATTTCAATTAGTAAATTATTATAGGACGTGTATATATTAATTATTTTATAATACTATAAAAATTTTCAAATTCATATCCTTGTTGTGTTAAATATTCAATAACTTTAGGTAAAAAATCCACAGTAACTCTTTTTGCTTGAGAATCATGCATTAATATTACTAAGCTATTTTTTCCTTCTGTAGTCTTTTGTAAATTATCCATCAAATAATCTTCTGTAGGATTGGCTTTTTCTGAATCACCTGTTAAAGAATTCCAATCAACATATAAAATATTATTTTGCTGAAATAATGGTAATACATCATTTTTTATTTGTGCATACTTTCCACCAACAAATCCTCCTGGAAATCTAAATAAATGTGAATTATATTCAGGTACTTTTATTGTATTTGCAACAATCTGATTGCACTGGTTATATTCATTTAATATTTGTTCTGGTGATTGATAAATAGTTGAATATTTATGAGAATATCCATGATTTGCTATATAATGTCCCTCATTGTATATTCTATTTGTTGTTTCAGGAAACACTTCTACTTGACTTCCTAACACAAAGAAAGTAGCTTTTATATTGTTGTCTTTTAATATGTTTAATATATCATTTGTATTTTGAGATGGTCCATCATCGAATGTTAAAAATGCTCTTTTAGTTTCACTATGATATATATTTTTTAAATTTTCCCTTCCTTCATCTGTTAATTTGGGGATTTTAGCTTGTCTTTCTGCTTCTTTTTGTTTCTCCAACTCTTCTTGTTCTTTTTGGTATTCTATAATCTGTGCTTCATATTTTTTTGATTGTTTTAGTCTTAATGATGTATCAACAATGTAATAATTTACCAATATTAAAGTTATAACAGTTATAATACTTACTACAATATTAAAAACTATTCTTTTTTTATCTACATATTTCTTCATACTATAAATATTGTAACCTTGATATTGTTCTTTACCCCAAAAAAGTCCCATATTTCATCCTCTTTTTATATTTATTTCTTCATTGTTTGCTTTATATATTCAATCTCTTCTTCTGTATTTAGTCTCATAAATATTGGTTCACCTTTTTCTATTAATTTTGTGTCTTTTATTTTGTCATATTCTTTTAAACTTTCCCATGTTTTTAAAGATTCATCTGTAATTCCTATTTGTCTTAATATATTATCAGATGTTTCATTCATAAATGGTTTTATTAATATTGCTATTTTTCTTAAATTTTCTATCAAATGATACATTGATGATTTTAATTTTTCTGTATCTTCCTCTTTAGCTAATTGCCATGGCATTGTTTCATCAATGTATTTGTTTGTTCTTGATACTAAATTCCATATTTCTTGTATTGAATTAGCAATTTCAAAGTTTTCAAATAATTTTTCAAATTTATTTATTTGTTCTGTACATGCACTTTCTAAACTTTCATCAACTTCATTTGGTGTTCCATTATATTCTGGAACTTGTCCATCAAAATATTTATTAACCATTGATACTGTTCTATTTAATAAATTACTTAAATCATTACATAAATCGAAATTGTATCTTTCAACAAATTCTTCTGGTGTAAATATAGCATCCTGTGATGTTGGCATTTCTCTTAATAAGAAATATTTTGTTGCATCTAGTCCATATCTTTCAATTAAATCCTCTGGATATATAACGTTTCCTTTTGATTTACTCATTTTTCCGTCTTTCATTGTAAACCAGTTATGAACAAAAATTGTTTTGGGCAATGGTAAATCAAGTGCCATTAGGAATATTGGCCAATATATTAAGTGAAATCTTGCAATATCTTTTCCTACAACATGAACATCAGCTGGCCAGAATTTTTTGAATAATGTATCATCATCAGACATATATCCTAATGCTGTAATGTAGTTTGTTAATGCATCTAACCACACATATATAACGTGTTTTGGGTCTTTTAAAACTTTAATTCCCCAGTCAAATGATGTTCTTGTTACACATAAATCTTCTAGTCCTGGTTTAATAAAATTGTTTATCATTTCCTGTTTTCTATATTCTGGTTTTATGAAGTCAGGATGTTCGTCATAATATTTTAAAAGTCTATCTGTGTATTTTTTCATATTGAAGAAGTATGCTTCTTCTTTCATTGGAACTACTTCTCTTCCACAGTCCGGACATTTTCCATCAACTAATTGTGTTTGTGTAAAAAATGTTTCACAAGGTATACAATAAAGTCCTTTATATTCACCTTTATAAATGTCACCTTGTTCCATAAATTTATCAAATATTTTTTGAACTATTTTTTCGTGTCTTTCTTCTGTTGTTTGTATATAGTCATCATATTGTATGTCCATTTTCGCCCATAGTTCTTTTGCTATAGCTGCCATTTCGTCTACATATTGTTTTGGCGTTTTACCTGCTTCTTTTGCTTTTATTTCTATTTTTTGTCCATGTTCGTCTGTTCCTGTTAACATGTAACATTCTTTTCCTTTTAATTTGTTATATCTTTTTAGTGCATCTGCTACTACTGTTGAATATGCTGTTCCTATATGAAATTTTCCGCTTGGATAGTATATTGGTGTTGTTACATAAAATGTTTCTTTCATTTAAAGTCACCCTCTCTTTATTTTTTCTTGTTTTATGTTATCACATTTTGGGCTATTTGTCTAGAATTTTTTGGAAATTTGAGACATCGGGGACAGACTTATTTTGTCTCATTTTTTCTGTCGAATTTTGTCAAGCTATTGTGGTCCAAAAATCATTATGATATAATTGACATAGTAAATCGAAAGGAAGAATATATATGAAAAACTTTTTTATAATTTTAGCAATGAAAATATTAAATATGATACTAAAAATATGCCATAAAAATGGAGGAAACTTTCTAGGAAAAATTGCATATCACTGGAACCCAGAAATATTCAAATACTTCAAAGTCAACTGCCCAGTAATCGCAGTATCTGCCACAAATGGAAAAACAATGACAAACAACTGCATAGGTTACACTTTAAAAACTGCTGGAAACAAAATTGTGAGCAATGTTGAAGGAAATAACATGGAAACAGGTATCCTTTCAACCATATTAAAAAACTGTACTCTAACTGGAAAAATCAAAGCAGATTACTTAGTATTTGAAGTTGATGAAAGTTACATCCCTGTTGTTTTCAAAGATTTCAGATTAGATACATTGGTAATTCTAAACTTCTTCCGTGACCAACTAGACAGAAATGGCGAAGTTGAATCTTTAATTTTAAGAATTAATGAATTTTTGAAGACTTACAATGGAAATTTGATTTTAAATAATGACGACCCAAATGTCGCAAGACTGGGACAAGCTAACCCTTCTAATAAAAACATTTATTATTTTAGTGTTGATAAATATCAATTTGCAACAGAACAAATAAAAGAAGCTGGAGAAGGTAAGTTTTGCCCCTTCTGCAAAACAAAATTAGAATATGAATATTATCAATACTCACATGTTGGGAAATTCAAATGTCCAAATTGTAATTTTGGTGATAATGAAATCTATAAATTAGCAACAAATGTGGATTTAAAAAATAGATGTTTTAATATTGAAGGAAATACCTATAAGATAAATGGAAATAGCATTTATTTAATTTATAATTATACAGCTGTATACTCAGTTTGTAGTTTATATAGTATCTCAAATGATGTTGTAAAAAAAGCATTTTCAACATTTGCTTTAAACAATGGGCGCTTAGAAGAAATCAAAATAAATAATGTTCAAACTATAATAAATTTAGCAAAAAATCCAACAGGAAGTAATGTAAGCTTGCGTATTTTGAATGAAGACGATTCAGAAAAAGAGTTACTTTTTGTATTAAATGATAACATTGCTGATGGTTTTGATGTTTCTTGGATTTGGGATATTAATTTTAATAATTTAAATAATGTTTCTAGAATTATTACTTCTGGAACTCGTGCTTATGATATTGCTATTAGAATAAAAACTAGTGGCTTCCCTACTGAAAAAATAGAACCCTATTTAAATTTGGCGGATGCTGTTAAAGCTTTATACAAAACTGATGTTAAAAAATATGTTATTGCAAATTATACATCTTTGCAACCAACTAGACATGAATTAAGAAAATTTGGTGAAACGAATAAAAATAATATTGTTGAAAATATTGCTGTTACTAATCAAGAAAATGACAATAATATCTCAAGCAATATCGACACAATTCGACAAAGCAATGAGACAAATTCGGACTGTCCCAACTGTCTCAAAATCTTATATTTATACCCTGATATGTTAGAGCTTTATGGTGATTATGGAAATATACAAGTTTTAAAATATAGAATTGAATCTCGTGGATGCCAAGCTGTTATTGATAGATATTCTATTGGTGATGATGCTCCGAACTTTAATGATTATGACATTGTTTTTGCTGGTGGTGGTGCAGATAATGAACAAAGTATTTTAGCTGAGGATTTAGTTAAATATACAGAAAATATACAAGAAGCTGTTCAAAATGGTGTTTTCTTCTTACTTATTTGTGGTGCTTACCAATTATTTGGTAAATATTATAAAGGTGTTGAGGGCAACATTATTCCAGGACTTGAGGTTTTTGATTATTATACTGTTGCTAATCCTGATAGAAAGAAAAGATGTATTGGAAATATTGTTATAGATGCTAATTTAAATGATTTAAAAACTAAAGTTATAGGTTTTGAAAATCATGGTGGACAAACATTTAATATTTCTAATTCTTTTGGTAAAGTGCTATTTGGAAATGGTAATAAATTTGGTGATTCTGAAGAAGGATTTTTTAAGAATAATGTTATAGCAACATATTTACATGGTCCACTTCTTTCTAAGAATCCTGAGCTTTGTGATTATATTATCAAATATTGCTTAGATAGAAAATATAATGAAAATGTTTCTTTAAAACCTTTAAATGATAAATTCGAAAGTTCTTGTAGAAATCAATTATTAGATAGATTTTTAAAGGAAGACTAGCTTAATTAATAGCTGTCTTCCTTACTTTTTTTACAATATAATCTCTACATTTTCCAATATTATTACAGGCACTGATTTGATATTGTAGTTTTTCGCAAGCATTAATCTAAGAAATCCATCCAGTAAAATTCCATTTTTGTCTATTATAATTGGAGCTTTTATAATACCATAAGTTAGATAATACTCTTCATAAGACTTATATTTTTTCTTACGATAGTCTTCATTCAAATTAATATTTGTAAAAATATCACCTATTGGTCTTTCTGTAATCCAACTTTTTTGAATTTGATACCTCTTTTCCTTTCTTATTAGCTCTTGATACTTCTTTAGTGTTTTTAAATATTTTTCTTCTAACCCAACATCTTTTGCCTCTAAAAATGCCATATATTGCTGATATGTCATGTTTCCCTTTTCATTGTTACATTTTTTACACGCTGGTAATAAATTGTCAGAAATTGTTGGTCCACCAAAATCAATTGGAAACATATGGTCAATTGTCATTTTTTCTTTTGCAAATTTTTTATGACAATATTGACATACATCTTTTCCCTTCATTTGATATGATATTTCTATCATTATTTTCCGGAATGAAGTTTGTCTTGTCATTTTTAAAATACCATCTTCAATAATGGCTTTTTCTCCCGATTTTTCTTTTTCAAAAGAAAAATCTTTTGGTAATTCAATAATCATTGCATTTACCTCCTTTACACTTTTTTTATATTATATAAGTTACATAAAAAAATAGCAAGTACTTTTTTGTTTTACTAAAAATAAAAAGCATTGCTATTTTTAAATTTTCTAATTTTTATCTATATTTTTCCTCTTTTTGTATCTTACCCTTTTCTAAAGTTTTTGAAACATTTATAATTCTTTGATTAGAAGAGCCCCTAAATTGTAATTTCAAGTTCTTTTTATCCTCTTCAAACTTACCATCAACAATAACATCAATATATTTCAACAATTCCCTTGTAGTATTGTTATTTTTTGCCATATTCCCCATAACATCTTTTTCAAAATCAAAACCAGTATAACACCAAATATTTTTATTTGGAAATTTTTCTTTTATATCTTTAACCAATGGTAGTAATCCTTCTTGATTTTTAGGTTCTAATGGCTCTCCACCTAAAAGTGAAAGTCCCTCTATATAGTCATGATCCATATATTCAATTATTTTTTGTTCTTCTTTTTCTGTGAATTTAGCACCATAATTAAAGTCCCAAGCACATTGGTTAAAACAACCTTTACAATGATGATTACATCCACTTACAAATAGTGAAACTCTAACACCTTCACCATTTGCAACATCTATTTTTTTAATATCAGCATAATTCATAGTACTTCTCCTAAATTGAGGGATTAAGGGGCCACCACATCGAATCCCTGTAAACCAATGGGGATTTTGTGTGGTGGCCCCTTAATCCCGTTCTTTTACATATGCAAAACTCTTTGTTTTATTTCCTTAGTCTTACCAGTATTCCAGAAATTTTCACCAAGGTAACCACAAGTACGTCTTACAACATTCATTTTACTGTGATCTTTATTTCCACAATTTGGGCATTCCCATTCATTATTATCATTTATAATAATTTCACCATCAAATCCACAAACTTGGCAATAATCTGATGTTGTATTAAATACTGCATATTGTATATTATCATATATAAACTTAACCGCTGTTTCAAGTGCTAATATGTTATGTTGCATATTAGGTATTTCAACATAAGATATTGCTCCCCCAGTAGACAACTTTTGAAATTCACTTTCAAATGATAATTTATCAAACGCATCTATTTTTTCTCTTACATCTACATGATATGAGTTTGTATAATATCCCTTATCTGTTATATCTTTTATTGTTCCAAACTGTTCTTTATCTACACGTGCAAATTTGTAACATAAACTTTCTGCCGGCGTTCCATATAATGCAAATCCTATATTTGTTTCTTTTTTCCATTTATCTACTGTCTCTTTTAAATACTTCATTACTTTAAGTGCGAAATCATGTCCTTCAGGTTGTGTTTGTGATACTCCCTTCATTAACTTTGTCATTTCATATATTCCTATATATCCTAATGACATTGTAGAATATCCACCATATAACAACTTATCTATTTTCTCACCTTTTTTTAATCTTGCAATTGCACCATATTGCCAATGTATTGGACTTATGTCAGATGTTATTCCTAACAAAGCATAATGTCTACACATTAAAGCTTCTTTACATAGTTCTAACCTTTCATCTAACAAATTCCAAAATTTTTCTTCGTCACCATCAGCGATTATTGCTACTTGTGGTAAATTAATACTTACTACACCTTGATTAAATCTTCCTTCAAACTTGTAATTTCCATTTTCATCTTTCCATGGTGATAAAAAACTTCTACATCCCATTGGACTAAATACATTTCCTTCATAATTCTCACGCATTTTCTTTGCTGATATATAATCTGGATACATTCGTTTTGCTGAACATTTCACCGCTAATCTTGTTAAATAATCATATTTTCCACCTTTTAAGCAATTATGTTCATCTAAAACATATACTAATTTTGGAAATGCTGGTGTCACATATACTCCTGCTTCATTCTTTACTCCCTCATATCTTTGTCTTAAGATTTCTTCAATAATCATTGCATTTTCTTTTATATATGGATCGTCCGCTTCTAAATTTAAAAATAATGTTACAAATGGAGTTTGGCCATTTGTCGTCATTAGAGTATTTATTTGATATTGAATTGTTTGCACTCCTGCTTTTAATTCGGCTTTTAATTTATCATTTATTAATTCTTCAATAGTTTCATTTGATAATCTTCCCTTATATTTTTCTTGTATTTGTTTTTTATATTTATTATAGCTCTTTCTTAAATACTTTCCCAAATGTTTCATATCAACAGATTGTCCACCATACTGATTACTTGCAACTGCAGCAATTATTTGTGTCATAACTATACATGCTACTTGAAAACTTTTAGGACTTTCTATTAATTTTCCATTCATTACTGTTCCATTGTCTAACATATCTTGAATATTTATTAGACAACAATTAAATATTGGTTGTACAAAATAATCAGCATCATGGAAATGCAAAATTCCTTGTTGATGTGCTTTTACTATTTTTTCGGGTAACAATAATCTATTTGTTAAATCTCTTGAAACTTCACCTGCTATATAATCTCTTTGAGTAGAAGCAAGCATTGTATTTTTATTTGAATTTTCTTCTGCAAGTTCTTTATTCTCATTTCTTATTAAACCTAAAATCGATTCATCTGTTGTATTTGATTTTCTAATTAAAGCTCTATTGTAACGATATACAATATATTTTTTAGCCAACTCATATTTACCTATCTCCATTAATTTTTCTTCAATTATATCTTGAACATCTTCTACTAACATTCTTTTTTTTCCAAAATCTTCTATATATTCGATTATTTCTTTTATTTCTTCTTTAGTAGCTTTTTGTTTTCCTTTTACATCTTGATTTGCTTTTTCTATTGCCACTGAAATTTTTTGTCTATCATAATCTACAATTCTTCCATCTCTTTTTATTATTTTCATTTTTGCATTTCCTCCTTACATTTCCACATCATTTATGTTTTTATTATATATCAACCATTCCCTTTTTCTGTTGCATAAACAACAAATTTTGAAAAAAATTTTTTTATTGGCTTTTTTCTAAGCTTTGAAGATTTATTACATTTTCATTACATTTTTTCTGTTGCAAATGCGACTTATTTATTGTATAATGTGTCAAAGTGAATATCGGGGGTATCTTTATGAATTATGATTTGAATATAGAAAATTTTTTGAATAATTTTTCCTGCACATGTAAAAATGTACAAAAAAAATCTTTTAAAAAAAATCAAACTATAACAACATATATACAAAAAAGAAATCAAATTTGCATTATTTTAAATGGTTCTGCAGATTTAGTTAGATATGATTTGAATGGTAATAAATCAATTATTGAACATTTCACCAAAAATGATGTTTTTGGTGAAGCTCTTTATATTGTTACTACAAACAACGAACTTTCTGTAGAGGCAAAAAAAAATTGTGAAGTTTTATTTTTTATTTATGATAATGTTCATCAAAAATGTAGAAATAATTGCAAATTTCATCAGACTTTATCAGAAAATTTTTCAAATTTAATTTTAAATAAAGTTATGGATTTAAATACTAGAGTTGAAATTTTAACGAAACGTTCTATTCGTGAAAAATTGCGTGGATATTTTAATATTTTATCTACCAGAAGTTTGAGCAAAACATTTTGTCTTCCTTTTTCTTTAACCGATTTGGCCGATTATTTAAGTGTTGATAGGAGTGCTATGATGAGAGAATTAAAGACTCTAAGAGATGAAGGCTTTATTAAAAAAACTGGAAATAAAATTACGCTTTTGTATTAAAAAACATTTTATATAAAAATTGAAAAAGAGGCCAATCTTGACCTCTACTTTTTGTTATTATCCTAATTCTGCAAAATATTTAATAGTTCTTACCATTTGGCTTGTATAAGAATTTTCATTATCATACCAAGCAACAACTTGAACTTGATATAATCCATCTTCTATTTTTGTTACCATAGTTTGTGTACTATCAAATAAAGAACCATATCTCATTCCAATTACATCTGAAGATACTAAATATTCATCTGTATATCCAAATGATTCACTGCTTTGAGCTTTCATTGCTGCATTTATTGATTCTTCTGTTATATCATTTCCTTTTACAACAGCTACTAATATTGTTGTTGATCCTGTTGGAACTGGAACTCTTTGTGCAGAACCAATTAATTTTCCATTTAATTCTGGTATTACTAATCCTATTGCTTTTGCAGCTCCTGTTGTATTTGGCACTATGTTTACAGCTGCTGCTCTTGCTCTTCTTAGATCACCTTTTCTATGTGGTCCATCTAATAGCATTTGATCTCCTGTATATGCATGAACTGTTGTCATTATTCCTGATTGAATTGGTGCATAATCATTTAATGCTTTTGCCATTGGTGCTAAGCAGTTTGTTGTACATGATGCTGCTGATATAATTTTATCTTCTGGTGTTAATATTTTTTCATTTACACCATAAACTATTGTTGGCAAATCTTTTCCAGCTGGTGCTGAAATTACTACTTTTTTAGCTCCTGCATCTATATGTGCTTGTGCTTTGTCTTTTGATGTATAGAATCCTGTACATTCTAATACTACATCTACTCCAATTTCTCCCCAAGGTAAGTTTGCTGCATCTTTTTCAGCATATATTTTAATTGTTTTTCCATCTACTGTTATTGAATCTTCTCCTGCTACAACTGTTTCAGCTTTTTCATATCTTCCTTGTGCTGAATCATATTTTAATAATTGAGCTAGCATTGCAGGACTTGTTAAATCATTTATTGCAACGATTTCATACCCTTCTGCTCCAAACATTTGTCTAAATGCTAGACGTCCTATACGTCCAAAACCATTAATGGCTACTTTTACTGACATAATTTTTTCCTCCTTTGATTTAAAAGCTAATCGCTTTTATTTTTACTTCCTTTTTATTATTGCCTTTATTTTATTTGGCAATACAATTCTATATCAAAAATATATAGTTTTCAAGTCTTATTATTAATTTTTTTATCAACAATATTTTCGACCTTTTTTGACATATTTATGAGACAAATTTGGACTGTCCCAAATGTCTCA
>CAYQBQ010000003.1:0-14501 GCA_964415805.1 uncultured Clostridium sp. | reverse complement strand
CATATAGTCTTTCAAGTACAATTATAAACATTGCGTGTGACCATCCAAGACCTATAACCCAATTAGGTTTTAATGTTTCATTATTTACTTGTTCTCCAAGAAAATAATGTTTTCCAGCTGTTTTTATTACAAAATCAAATGTTTCTTTTGCCTTTTTCTTCTCTCCAGTTTCTAGATAATATAATGTCATCCATAAATTAGCTATAGGCCATGGATTTCCATTCATATAATTATCATTTTCAAATCTTTGATATCCACCTGTATAAGTTCTTAAACTTAAATTTATTCTCTCAACAGTATTTTGTATTTTCTTTTCTTTTGGTTTAAACACATTAAATGGTGTAACCGCACCTATAAGACTTATATCCATCTTTTTATCTTCTGTATTTCTTACATATGTTTTTTTCTCTTCATCATACATATTTTTGTTTATGTATTTCTTTACTTCTAGTTGCAATTTTTCTATTTCCTTTTTAGATTTTTCTATTTTTTCTTCTTTTAATCTATTATTTTCAAAATCAGATACATCGCTTCCTAAAATATCATAAATTTTTAACATACAGTCAAAAGCAGAATATATACTTGATAAAGAGTATAGATGTACTCCTTCACACATTTCCCATAAGTCATAACTTACATGATATTTGTTTGTTTCTTCAAATAAATCTTTTACATATCTTTTTAAGAAATCAATTGCCTTTTCACACATTTGTAAATTATCTTTAAGAAATTTTTCAGATTTAGAATATTTATAATGTTCATATACTCCATATACTACACTTGCTGTTTCATCTATTTGGTATCCCCAACAAGGTGCTAATTTACCATCTGTATAAAAACGTTGTTCCCACATACCATTTTTACTTTGTGTTTTTTTACAAAATACTTTATAAAATTTCTCAGTATCTTTTTGCATTTTTAATATATCCATAGCCTTTGTCATAAAGACAGCATCTCTTGGCCAACAATATGCATATCTACCACATTTTGTAAAATTTTCATCTATTTCTGGTGATGCTATAATTGCTCCTGTATCTGCATTTATTAATAGTGGAAATAACAAAATACTTCTTTTATATATCTCATAAATTCTTTCTTCATAAGCAGTTTCTGGTTCTTTTATTTTTAGTCCATTGTGTTCTTTTATATATTTTCTCCAATATGATTTCGTATTTATATATTCTTTTTCGAAATCTATTCTTTTAACTCTTTCTATTTCGTCTTCTATGTCCGAGATGTTTTTATTTTCATCAATTAGTATGCACATTTGTAATTCTTTCTTTTCACCTGGTTTTATTATCCCAATTTCATATGCAATTGCAGAATCTTTTGACATTCCTATATAATCTTTATCATAAATCTCTGTTCTTTTTATTTTATCTGAACTTCCATTTATTTGATGTTTAATTATATCTTTTCCTTTAGCAAATGTTGAAAATGCAAAATCATGTGCATATTGAGTCATACCACCATCAACAATTTTGCACCCAACAAAATTATTTAAATCTGATAATAATTCTGAATGTATATAAAATTGTGCATTTAAATCTATTGTTCCTTCATTTATAAAAACATATTTTTTTGATAGAACATTTTCTTTAGTTAAAATAAAATCCGTTTGAAGTATCTTTAGATTAAAATATGTATTTGTAATTTCAGTATTCAATATATTTGTATCAGTATCATAATATTGTTTATATGTATTATTTATATCATCATGTAAATAAATCAAATCTGATTCATTTATTTTTATTCCTGTATGAAAATAATTTATATATTGTTTATTATCCTTACTTGGAAAATATATTCTTTGTATTTCTCCTTTTTCTGTAAAAGTTGCTATCATTTTTTTATTTCCAATTATTGCTTCATTTAAGTATTTGTTTTCCATTTCTGTTTCCTTTCTAAAAAGAGGGATTAAGGGGCCAGGACTCAAAATCCCTTATAAATATTTTTATTTCATTTTATGAGGGATTTTGAGTCCTGGCCCACTAATCCCCCTGTTTTATCCCTCAATTACATTTAGAATCTGCTTTTCTAAGTCTTTGATTTTCTCACTAATTCTAAAAACATCTTCATCTCTCAAATCTTTATTATTCATATCTTCTTTAACTGATGTTTCCATATCTAATAATTCGTCTTTTAATTTTTCAAGTCTTTTTAATACTTCTGTTCTGTTATTTACTGGCAATTTTCTATCTATTTTATGTGTTAATCTTACATTTTCCTCTGTATTAAGCTCATAAGTCTCACCATAACTAGGTATTAAAACCGGCAATTTAGTTTCTTCTTCAATTTTTTGTTCCAACACTTCTTGAGATTCTTCTTCTCCATGTACCAAAAATATTTGTTTTGGTTTATTTCTAAATGAATATATAAAATTCATTAATCCATCTTGATCTGCATGACCTGAATATCCTTCTAAATATTCCACTCTTGCATTTACAGCTATTTCTTCTCCAAATATTTTTACTTTTTCTGCTCCGTTTACAAGACTATATCCCAGTGTTCCAGGTGCTTGATATCCAACAAAAAGTATAGTTGAGTTTGGATTCCATAAGTTATGTTTTAAATGATGCTTTATTCTTCCTACATCACACATTCCGCTTGCTGATATTATTATGCATGGTTCAGGATTTTCATTTAATGCTTTCGATTCGTCTGCTGTAACTGTAAATTTTAGTCCAGGAAATTCCAATGGATTATCTCCCTTTGATATATATTCCTGTGTTTCTTCATCAAACAAATCCATGTTTTCTTTAAATACTTCTGTTGCAGATATTGCAAGAGGACTATCAACATATACTGGTGCTTTCATCAAGATTTCATATTCTTTTATAAATTTCTCATCATTTTTAGTTTCTTTTATTTTATTTAGTTCATATAATATTTCCTGTGTTCTTCCAACTGCAAATGATGGTATCACAACTGTTCCTTTATTATCTAATGTTTCAGATACTATATCCAAAAATATTTCTGCTTTTTGTTCACTTCTTTGATGTTTTCTACTTCCATATGTTGATTCCATTACTAGATAATCTGCATCTTCAATCATCGTTGGTTCACTTAATAAAGGAATATCATTATTTCCTAAGTCTCCTGTGAAAACTGTTTTTGTTTGTTTTCCATCTTCTTTTACCCATAATTCTATAATGCTAGAACCTAACATATGTCCTGCATCATTGAATCTCACATGAATATCTGGTGTTATTTCTATTATTTCATCATACTTAACAGGTTCAAAAATCTCTAAACATCTAGCTGCTTGTTCTGCTGTATATAACGGTTCTCTTGGTTCTTGTCCCTTTCTCATTCTTTTTCTGTTTTTCCATTCATTTTCTGTTTCCTGAATATGTCCGGCTATCAGGTAACATTAACGTACACAAATCACATGTTGCTTTATGTGCATATATTTTATTTTTGAACCCTTCATTATATAATTTAGGTATTCTTCCTGAATGATCTATATGTGCATGTGTTAATAGCATAAAATCAATATCTGCGGGATTAAAATCAAACTCTTCAAAATTTTCTTCTTCTAATTCTTTTCTACCTTGCCACATTCCACAGTCTACTAAGAATTTTTTCCCTGCTGCCTCTATTAAATAATTAGAGCCTGTTACTGTTCTCGTTGCTCCCAAAAATGTAATTTTCATAAATTTCCTCCTTCTTGTGAATCAATAGGGAATTTCACTCCCATATTGGTATTTTTTTGTTTAATTTAATTTCTAAATCTTTTGGTTTTGATATTTCGATTTTTTCTTCAAAAATATTTTCATCAAATATTTTAATAAAATATTTATTTTTTTCTTTAGTTATCTTTAAATATGCATCTTCTAATTTTATTATTCTAACACTAAATATATTTTTTATATTTCATAATTGATTTCTCTATCATTTGAAATTTTTTGTATAGCTTTTAATTCAATTGCTTTATCTATTAATAATGTGCTTACATCACCTATCTGTTTTTGTAACTTTTCTACTTCTTGTACAGTGCGTTCATGATCATATGACAATAATAGATAATATCTAAAATCATAAATTATCTTTTCAATTTCTTGCTTAGATTCTGCTTTACTAATATTAATCTTTATACAGTCTAGAAATATTTTTTGCATTTGAATTTTAAATTTATACAATTCTTCTTCTATATTTTCTGTGTTTAAAATCTTCAAATATTTATATTTTTCTTCAATTTCTTTTTTATACTTTATAAAATTCTGCGGATTTATCAATTCATTTAGTTTTTCAATTTTTTTAAAATATTTATCTCTTTCTTTTTCCATTATTTGAGATAATATTCTCATACTAAATATTTTCTTTTCTAATGGTAATTTTTTATTTCTTTTTATATATTCTTTCTGTAATAAATCTTTATTGTTCATAATTGTATCAATTTCTTTAATTTTATCTGAAATTTCTAATTTTCTATCTGTTATATTTTCAATAAATAGTTCTTTATTTTGAGTTTTATTTAATTCTTTTTCTATTTCTTGTTTTATTATTATTAAATTTTCTTTTTCAATATTATTAAATTTTATACTTAGTAATATTGAGATTTTTGATAATATATCTATAAATCTATTTTTATTCTCTTTACCATATTTTTCTTCTAGTTGTTCTTTAAATAAATCAAAATAGTCTATTATAAATTCATTATTTCTTATCCACTTATCTAAAAATTTGTAACCAACTATCATTCTTAAGTTTTGATATATTAGATTATGGTCAATACTTTCAATTTCTTGCGGAATACTTGTCCAAGAGTAACCATTAAAATCTCTTAACGGTTCTACCATGTCTATATTATTTCCTACATTTATAAGATCTGATAGTGTCTCATTAATTATAAAATAATCTTCTTTTATTATTTTATCTTTTTTTCCGATTTTAGCTATTGCATATAGTAATTTTCTTTCAATTGGATATGATATTATTTCTTTTTTTTCTTTATTTATTATATATGTTTTGTTTTCTGGTATTTTACTTTCTTTGTCATTCATCTTTACTATTTTTATTGAGTTACAATTATTTTTTATAATGTCTAATATGTTTAATATATATTCATCTTTTGTTTCAACATCCTTTTTTACTGTTTCTAAATCCTTGTATGCTGCTTCTATTTTATATAAAATACTTAAGAGAGTACTTTTGGCATTTTCGCCAAACTGCTTTTGTTCCAAAATTTTTTCTAGCTCATTATTGTAATCCTTCTTGACAATTTTTTCTAGTAAATTCTTTTTTATTGTTTTCATCATACCCTCCTTTCACTACGCTTCGCTCCGTTCATCGTCATTCAATACTTTTTACTCTTCTGTCTCTTGTAAATCTGTTCCCATCTTTAATTCTTCTAATCTTTCCTTAGTAATTAAAACTTCTCTTGGTTTACTTCCTTGATATCCAGAAATAATTCCCCTTTCTTCCATTTGATCTATTATTCTTCCAGCTCTTGCATATCCTACTTTAAATCTTCTTTGAATAAATGATGTTGAGGCTGTTCCTTGTTCTACTACTGCATCTATTGCATCCATTAAAAATGGGTCTGTGTCATCATCCTCTGCTTGTTCTTGTATAAGTTCTTTTTCTGTTTTGTTGCTATTTTCTATTGTTTCTAATATATCCTCACTATAATTTGCAGTTCCATTTTGTTTTACAAATCCTACTATTTTTTCTACTTCTTCATCAGAAACAAATGCTCCTTGTACTCTAACAGGTTTTGGTGCCCCTGTTGGGAAAAATAACATATCTCCTTTTCCTAATAATTTTTCAGCACCTACTGAGTCTAGTATTGTTCTTGAGTCTATTTGTGATGATACTGCAAACGCTATTCTCGATGGTACATTTGCTTTAATAAGACCTGTAATAACATCTACTGATGGTCTTTGTGTTGCGATTACAAGGTGCATTCCAGCTGCTCTTGCCTTTTGCGCTAATCTACATATTGCTTCTTCTACATCCTTTGCAGCAACCATCATTAAATCTGCTAACTCATCAACTATTATTACTATTTGTGGTAATTTACCCATTCCTTCTTCTTTTTCAATTGCTTTGTTGTATCCTTTTATATCTCTTACACCTTTACTTGCAAATAAATTATATCTATTATCCATTTCTTGTACAGCCCAAGCTAATGCTCCTGCTGCTTTTTTAGGGTCTGTTACAACTGGTATTAATAGGTGTGGTATTCCATTATATACTGATAATTCAACGACCTTAGGGTCAACCATTACCATTTTTACTTCACTTGGTTTTGCATTGTAAATAATACTTGTAATTATAGTATTAATGCACACACTTTTTCCTGATCCTGTTGAACCTGCAATCAATACATGTGGCATCTTTGCTATATCTGCTAATTGTATATTTCCTGCAACATCTTTACCTAATGCAACTGTCAATTTTGATTTATTATTTTCAAATTCTTCACTTTCTAATACTTCTCTTAAATGCACTGCTTCTTTTTCTTTATTTGGGACCTCTATTCCAACTGCCTGTTTTCCTGGTATTGGAGCCTCTATTCTTATTGTTTCAGCAGCAAGATTTAATGCTATATCATCTGCTAAATTTGCAATTTTACTAACCCTTACTCCTTCAGCAGGTTTTAATTCATACCTTGTTATTGCTGGACCTACTGATACATTTTCAACTTTCGCTGATACACCAAAACTATACAATGTTTTTTGTAATTTTGTTGCAGTATCAGTTAGAGCTTTTGCACCACCTTTCAATCCTTTCTTTGGCGTTTTTCCTAATAATTCAACTGGTGGATATTCATAATTTTCGTCTTCTACTATCATAGCATGTTCCAATTGTAATACTTCTTTTGTTTTCTCTTCTTTTTTCTCTTCTTCTTGCCTAAACAAATTATTTTCTATAACATCTGGTTGAATATCTTTCATTCTTTTTGTTTCTTTAGTTAGTGGTGTTAAATCATCATCTTTATGATCATATTTTTTTCTTTTTTTAGTATCTTCTTCTTCTAAAATTCTACCACCAAAATTAATCTTTATTTGTTCACCTATATTCTCCTCTTCTAACGTTTCTTGTCTTGCTGCAGTTTTCATCAATTCTTTTTGATTCTTTTCTTTCTTTCTATTTTCAATCACTTCCTGTCTTGCTTTCAATTGCTCTTCTTTTAACTTCTGCTTTCTTTCTATTCTTTCTTCTCTATTTTCTTCTGACTTCTCTACTATATTGTTTATAATTTCTGACATATTTATACCAAATGTAAACACTGCAAACATTAAAACAACACCAATACATAGTATTGCAGCACCTATCTTTCCTAAAAGATTTACAAGTGGTGTAGCAAGAATTGCTCCTAGCGCTCCTCCTCCACTTCCTTTTGCTCCGTAAATCATATGCATCTTTAACAACAGCTGATAACTCTTTATCTAATACCGTTAACTCACCAGTATCTATCTGATACACACTCATCAATACTGAAAACCCAATTAATAATATTGCATATTGCATTAATTTTGATGATATGTACTCATTATCTGCACATGCAATTTTAATTGCAACTGCAAATATTCCTATTGGTAAAACATATTTTATAATTCCCATCATCCCACCAAGAATTTCATTTAACTTTACTCCTATTACTCCTGATTTTCCATAAATAAGTACTGCTAACAAAATGCTAAATATTATTAATGCTACAATTGTTAAATCTATATTTGATGCTCTTTTTTTTGCTGTTTTTGTTGTTTTTCTTTTTTTATACTTCCTCTTTGCCATATCATTTCCTCCAAAAATACAAGGAGAGAATAGACCTTCCTCCGTTTCCCTCCTTGTTTATATTAATTTAGTTCTTTTCTACTATTTTGTACTGTTTTTAATGTATCCTCAATAGATATTTCCATTAATTTTAAAGCCTCTGAAATGTTCTTTTCTAATCCACCTAATGTTTGAGTTAAAACTTCTTCAGTATGTGCTAATAGTTCATCTGCATATTCTTTTGTGCCATTTGAAATTTCTCTTGATCTTTCATTAGCATTTTCTATAATTTCTTTCTTTTGTTCATATGCTTTTCTTGTTATCTCATGTTCATCTATCATTGAAATTATTCTATTTTCAGCCTCTTTTACTATTCCATCAGCTTCTTTTTGGGCTTCAACTAAAATACGTTGTCTTTCTTCTTTTACCCATTTAGCTTGTTTTAATTCATCTGGAAGTTTTAATCTTATTTCCTTTATTAAATCTAAAATTTCATCTTTATCAACTACCCCTTTTGCTGAAAATGGTAAGTTTCTACTTCTTTCTATTATATCTTCTAGAGACTCCAATAGTTCAAATATTTCCATGGTTTTACCCCTTTCTAATTTTTAAGAATATCAAGACTGCTCGTCCATATTTTCTCTTATCAGTTATCTCAACTTCTATTTTTTTCAGATTTTCTAGCAATTTTTTATCATTGTCTGTTTCAATAATCATGATAGAATTTTCATCAATCAAATTATTTTCAACAATTTGTTTTATTGATTTAATTGCAAAATCTGAATCATATGGTGGATCTATATATACAATATCTATATGTTTTTTTATTTTTGTTTTTAATACTAATTCATAATCTAAGTTATATATTTCTGTTTTTTCTCTCAAATGTGTTTTTTCAATATTTTTATTTATTATCTTTATAGCATCTTTAGATTTATCACATAATATTGCTTTCTCAGCTCCTCTACTTGCTGCTTCCAGTCCAATTGCTCCACTTCCTGAAAATAAATCTAAAAATATTGAATTTGGTATTTTATTTTGTATTATATTAAATAAGGATTCTTTTACTCTGTCTAACGTTGGTCTTGTTGCCTGTCCTTCTAATGTATATAATTTTGTTCCTCTTGCAGTTCCACTTATTATTCTCATTTTGCCTTTCTCCTATGATATAATTTTATTCTTTTTTTTCATAATGTCAATAGAATTAATAGAATTGTAATATATATTTAACAGTTCTGTAATATTGTTCCTGTTTTGTAATATTTTTCATTTAAAGATAAGACCATTTTCTTTATACTTTTATCTTAATTATCAACTATATTCCATGCTCCATTTAAATCTTTTCCATTTGTTTTAACTGTTGACTTCAAATACACTATAGGCCTAACACCCTTGCTTACTTGTGCCTCAAAATATTGATTTTCTCGACTATCACTCAAAAAATCGCACTGTACGCCCTCCTCTTTAATATAGCGTATACCAAAGACAGTACGAACATAACTAGACTCATTAAATACTCCTCGTGAAGCCAACCAATATAGAATATCACCTGAATTTTCCGTATTTCTAAATAACATCTTGTATAATTCTTCTGTATTTTTTAAATAATCTACTCCGTTATATACATAGAATGTATTTTGATCTGATCTATTTTCCGTAGATGTTGAATAGCCTGTTTCTGTTGTCACTGTAGGATAATATATACTATGAGTATATATATCTCCATAATTAAAACTACTCTCATTAGACGGTGTATATCCAATTAGTTTATTTATATCATCAACACTTATACTTCTTGCACCACTCTCTGTAATTGTTCCTATTGTTGTTCCTTCAATTAAATCTCCAGTTATATAATTAAAAATCTTGCTTTTATTTGCTCCTTCTCCATATCCATATATTTTACATATTTCATTTAATTCTTGTTCTGCATATAAATAACCTACTGCACCATTCATCGTAAGATTTCCGATTGGTGTTTCACTAATTAATATAATTTCTCCTGTTGAAGTATCTTTTCCAAGTACTCTCCACTTCATATCACTACTTGATTTAAACGTCTGATCACCACTTCCATTCCCATGTGTTATACCTGTTCCTTTTGGTGATACATAACTATAATTATCCGTCGCATTATAAGATACATAATCTCCTACTTTTACTACTCCATTTTTAAACTTATCTGATATCAATCCATCATATAATATTTCTACTTTTTGTTCTCCTAAATCTATTTCATCATCATGTACAACTTTTATTGTATACATTCCCTCTCTTTTCACGAAAAAGGTTAAATCATTACTTGTCTCCCAATACGAATCACTTTCTTGCTTATATTTTACTTGCCATTTATCTACATAGCCTCCATAAACTATATTAGAAATTTCAACTTTACATCTATTATTTTCACTTGTTACTGTTACATCAAATGTTCCAGTCTTATTAACATTCTTGTCCTTATAACGTACATTGTATATTTCTCCATCAATCTGATCAATCATGTAATATTTAGTTCCATCATATTCATATCCATCAGGAAAAATAACATATCTATATTCAACATTTATAAAATAATTTCTTTTAACACTGTCTAATCCCAATTCATCTTTTATATTTTCTTTATTAAAATATTTAAATCCATTTTGTATTTTTCTTTTTTCATCATCATCTTTATCTTTAAAAATGATATCTGATATTTCGTTTTTATTAAGTATACTTTTTTGTTCATCTGTTAATCCATTTTCTTTTTCAAAATCAGTTCTATTATCTTGATTTAATTCATTAACTTTTTCTTGCATAATTTTTAATTCGCTTCTAAATTGTGTGAATCCCGCTGTATCAAGTGTTGAAGTCCCAACTGTTACTCCTATCGTTGCCAAAATAAGCAATATTATTATTGTCATTACTAATACAATTAAAGTTACACCATTTTCTTTTGTTTTCATAGTTGTCCTCCTAAACTTTTTGGCTGGGGTGGTAGGGTTCGAACCTACGCATCGATGGGTCAGAGCCATCTGCCTTACCACTTGGCTACACCCCAATATAAATTTAGATTTCTTTTTTATATTATCACAACTTAATGTTTTTGTCTATAATTCAGAAAAATAATTTTATAGATTTTATTACGCGTCATTAAGAATATTTTGAAGAGTTCGAAAATTTTCAAACTCTCCCTCTGGCCTCATAGATTATTTTAAATTAAAAGTTCCAACGTCCTTATTCCAAGTATCTATAACATACTGTTTCTCAGTTTTAGGAACCAAAGCAATTCTAAATGCAGACATTGGTTTATCTTTCGCATACATACATTCTTGTCCATCTGAGCAAGTTCTAATCCATCCTATTTTATCAACTAAAATTTGATAAACAACAGAAAATTGAGAATAATTCTTTAATTTAAATTCTATTGCTGAAATTCCGTATTTATATTGACCAGCTACATTAGTCGGTATAGGATTATTTCCATTAGCATCTGTATTAAGATTACCATTTAATCCACTACCTCCAAACTGAAAATACTTTCTATTTTCTATTGTTACTAAATCGTTTGATTTCATAGATTTATAACTTCCATCTAACGGATTATATCCATAATTATATAAAATACCAGAAGTTCCACATTTCCCATAACTTTTTTCTCCCCAATATGTATAAATATACGTTTTTGCCTGTACAAAGTCTGCATCTATATTTCCATTGATATTGAAAGCTAATGCTTCTGTTTTATATATTGGTTCTTTCTCTATTGCATTTTTTCCAGCAACATCATAATTTCCATATCCAAAAGACCACCCAACTTGAGAATTATGCGAAGCATAAACAATATTAATATATGTAGCTTGTGTTATATTAACATTTATAACAGTTTTATTTTCTGCATAATCCACTATAGGCAATTCATACGATATATTATTTGTAAATTCTTTTTGAATTTTTAGCATGTCATCTGAAAAATTCCAACCACCTAACATTCTAATCTTTTCACTTAAATCTATAATAGCATTTACTTTTCCATCTGATATTTTAGTTTCAGAAAAATCTCCTTTTGGTGCAATATTATCTATTATTATATTTGTATCAATTTCCATAGATTCATTTTTCAATCCTCCGGTATCTATGGCTGTTCCCTCTAAAATATCTAATCTTAAATTACCGTTACCTTTTAAATTTTTCAATTCAATTTGATATATTCCACCGTCTACTATATCCTGTATTTTACTGAATCTTATATTTACATCATTTATATATTCATTGTCAACTATTATTTTTACATGTTCTTTATCTAAATTTACATCTCTTAAATTTTTATCTGTAATTTTAATTTTTATTGTTATAGTATGTGTTTTGTTAGCATATTTTTCATATCCGATATTGTTATTATTTATTTTTACTAATTCTATTTTAGGTTTTGTTCTGTCTATATTAAGGTTGGCTATATCAAACTCATTTTGAAATACATATTTTGCATTTATTGTTGTAGCTATTGAAATTATAAATATACTTATAACTAAAGTAATCAATAATTTTATAGAAACTTCACTTCTTATTTTTATCACCTCCTATAAAATTTCCTCTCCAAAAGCAAATACATTAAATTGATATCTTGTTATATTTTCAGAATCTCTTGTATCTTGAATATCTGTTAGCTCTTGATTCTGTTTATTTTCAAAATTCCAGTACCAATTTATTGTAATATCAATTTTTTCATTTTTTTCTATATACCCTGTCAATTTTTCTGCTAACTCTTCCAATGTTTTTGCTTCTCCCAACTCTTCTCCATTTTTTATTGCTCTAAAATTTAAGTTATATGGTTTTTCATTTAAACTTTTAAATTCAATCTTATATTTCAAATCTTGATTTGACTCTAATAATATATCAAAGCTCCCTCTTGTTCCAGGTGCAATCTTTTCATATACAAGGGTTTCTTTATCAATTGTTTTTGCTAAATCAATTGATTTAAAATCCATATTTTTGTAATTTATTTTAAAATTATAAACCTTTTTATATTCAGTAGAAGAACCGCTTCTCCATTGAAACTTTTTCATTATTTTTTGTATTTTTTAATAAATACTCTCCGTTTGAAAACAATTTTAGAAATAATAAATCATCAGTTTTTTGTTTATCTGATAATTCTCTTAGAACTACTATTTTTATGATTAAAATTATGAGAATAAAAATTAGAATTAATTTTAAAAATTTTGTCTTATTTTTCATGATATCACCTTATGCCTTTACCTGTTCTGTATGAACTCTTACCTGAATTTTTTGCATAATATCATTAATTGTATTTGATTTATTTTTATCATATGTTATTTTTATTTTATAATCTCTTTCTTCTTTTTTGTCTTTTGATATATTTATATATTCGCTTCTATTATTATTTAAGTCAATTTTATCATCATTTTGATAAAGCTCTATATTTATGGAATCATCTATATTTGATAAAATTTCTATATAATATTTTAAATCCGTTTGTGTTACCTGATTTCGTTCATTGTAATTTTTTATTTTGAAAGCATATATTCCAGTATTATTAAAAGCTGTTATATCTATACTAGGATTGTTTTCAACAAATAAAATGGGTTCTGCAATTTCTGCGCTACCTTTTATAATAAATTCCTCTATAGACTTTGCCATACTATATCCACATAATAATAGTAAAATTATTATAAACATAACCAAAAGCACTGTTAACGTTTTCGATTTTTTTGTTTCAATCTTTTCCTCCTTATATATTTTATCTTTGCTTATTATAGGCAAATTTGAATATTTTATATTTTCGTCTTTATTCATATAACCTCCTTTTTATATATAACCATTTTCATATTTTTTATATTCTAAATTTAGCTTTGTGGCATAACTTGTGTTCCTGATACAATTACATCAAAATTATAATTGGTTATTTTTTTTGCTTCATTAGTATCAATTAAATCATTTGCTGCAATTTCTTTTGCTGTACTTCCTGTTTGATATTTCCAATTCCAAGCAACTTTTAAAGTTTTTACTTTATCCTCATCATTTGCATTTATTGTTCCTGTTAAATCTTGTTGTAAATCTGTTAGAGATTTATATGTTTTTCCATTATATATAAATTTTAAGTTTGTAGGTTTTTGAGTTTCATTTTCAAATTTTATAACATAATTTACACCAACTTCCGAACCCGTTGTATCTAGTTTTATCTGAAATTCACCTTCTGTTCCTGGTGCAATTTTATTATTACTTAATGTTGAATTATTTATAGTAGATTTTAGTGAAATCGTTTGTAACTTTTCTTCTTTTTCATTTACTTTAAAACTCCATCTAGCAATATCTGCATTTCCTTGTCCAGTAACCCTAGACATATATTTTGCGTATGCTTGTCCTCCAACAAACGATAATAATATTGTAATAATTGCAATTACTAATAATACTATTTTTTTACTTTTTTTCAATAGCATTCCTCCCTCATATTTAATTTTTGTTTTTTTGGATTTTTTATTTGAATTTTGATTTGAGCAAAGTTTTTACTGCTCTTTTGAATTAAATTTTATAAAAAATATGAAAATGTTACTAAATTATACTTCCAAAAAAATAATTTGTCAACAAAAACATTTCGACAAAAGACGACAAAACTGCTTTAAAAGTTACAGTTCAGTAAGGAATGGTTATGTTGTTGAAGCTTTGGGTACCTCCATTATGATATAGATTTATACTTTTTGAATGTGATTGAAGTAATCTTAGTATTTCTTAAATAACTTAATGGAAAATGTTCACGTCGAGCGTAGCGAGGACTAAGT
>CAYQBQ010000002.1:0-33387 GCA_964415805.1 uncultured Clostridium sp. | reverse complement strand
ATAAATGTACATATTGTGCAATTCCATATATAAGAGGTCCATTTGTAAGTAGAAAAATGGAAGAAGTATTAAAAGAAGCGGAAATGCTAGAAAAAAAAGGAATAAAAGAATTAATAGTTATTGCTCAAGACACAACTAAATATGGTGTTGATATATATGGAGAAAGTAAACTTGCAGAATTATTAGAAAAATTAAGTATGATACAAGGAATAGAATGGATTAGATTTTTATATTCATATCCAGAAGGAATTACAGATAAACTAATAGAAACAGTAGCTAATAATGAGAAAATTGCAAAATATTTTGACATTCCAATTCAACATATTTCTAATTCTATATTAAAGAAAATGAATAGAAAAACAAGTAAAGAAAACATAACAAATATCATAGAAAAAATAAGAAAACAAATACCAAATGTTGTAATAAGAACAAGTTTAATAGTAGGTTTTCCAGGAGAAACACAAGAAAATTTTGAGGAATTATTATCATTTGTAAAAACTACAAAATTTGATAGATTAGGAACATTTATGTACTCAAAAGAAGAGGGGACACCAGCTGCAAGACTTCCAGAACAAATTCATGGAAATACAAAGAAATCAAGATATAATAAAATAATGAAAGCTCAAGCAGAAATTTCATTTGCAAATTTGAAAAATAAGATTGGAAATACATATAAAGTTTTAATAGAAGATATGTCTTTTGATAGAAAATATTTTATTGGTCGTACTATGCAAGATGTTCCAGAAGAAGATGGATTAGTGTATATTCAGAATGATGAAAAATTAAAGGAAAAAGATGTTTTGAATAGTTTTGTAGAGTGTAAGATTACAGATGTAAGTAATTATGATTTGATAGGTGTAATAAAATAAAATCTATTCGACCACTGGTGACGTTCTTAATTGGTTCAACTGACTCACAACCAAATTAAGAACGTCCACAGTGGTCGAATTTTATAAAGGATTAACATTCAAAGTTTTATTATTTGTATAAATAACCATACCAGGCCTTGAACCAGAAGGTTTTTTTACATATTTTACTTCACAATAATCAACAGGAACATTTGAGGAGTTCTTTGCCTTGCTATGTTGTGCAGCAATTTTAGCAGTCTCAACTAAAATCTCAAAATTAGGATAAGGTAAATTATTTGTTATTTTTAAAATTGTATGACTACCATGAAAATCTTTTGTATGAAACCATATATCATTTTTGCTAGCGTATTTTAGAGTTAAATAATCATTTTCCTTATTATTTCTACCAACTAAAACAGTGTAACCATCAACATTATATTTTATTTTAGATTTTTTTGTATTATTGACTCTGGAAGTTTTTTCTTTAAAAATATCATTTTCAGAAATTTCATCAAAAATTGATGTAAGTTCATCAATTGAAGTAGAACTTTCAAGCTCATAAACAATACTTTCAATATAATCAAGTTCTTTTAAAGTATCTTTTTTCTGTTCAGAAACAATTGCTAATGCATTTTTAAGTTTAGAGTATTTTTTGAAAAATTTTTTTGCGTTAATACTAGGAGAGTAGCGTTTATCAAGCTTAATTAAAATTTTATTATTATTATCATAATAGTTTTCTAATTCGATTTCTTC
Organism: uncultured Clostridium sp.; assembly: GCA_964415805.1. Lineage (GTDB taxonomy): Bacteria > Bacillota > Clostridia > TANB77 > CAG-508 > CAG-269. Next base: position 31,786 of record CAYQBQ010000002.1, on the reverse strand, counting down.
TAAATTTTTATTTGGAATACGATATAGATTTGCAGTAATAAGCTCACCATAGATTCTATATTTCTCCATATCATCACATTCATGTAATTTTTCATTTATATTATATAATCTTTTATTATATTTTTTTAATGTATCCAAAATAAGTTTTAATAAAGTATTTCTATAATTTCGAAATGCTTCAGAGATTTCTTTGCTGTAATAAAAATCATCTATAAAAAAGTTCAATTCAAAAGGTTTTGTGGATTTTGAATTGACTAAAAAATAGTCTTTTATAATTCCTTCTTGATTCTTTACTTTTTTAAAAGACAAATTATTAGTTCCAATGTTATCAATTATATTTTTGATATAATTATAAATAAGTTCTAAATTTGAAACAGTCAAATCTTTGATTTCTAGTTTTTTAATTATAGAATTAATAAAACCTTTAGATATACCGTTAAAAGTGTTTGAAATTTGAGTAGGAAAAGTGCCAATATCAGAGATATCTAAAAGATTTTTAAAGTCTTCAAAATCTTTTAATTCCAAAAAGCTACATTTATTTGAAGTTGGATAACTATACTTTGTATGTGGTAATATATCTCTATAATTTTCATCAATTTCTGTAATATGTCTTAAACTATCAATAATTATATTTGCATCATCTAATAGAATTATGTTGCTATGTTTTCCCATTAATTCAATTATTAATTTTTTTGAAATAATATCATCTAATTCATCAAAACCTTCAAATTCTAAGATGACTAATCTTTCTAAATCGAATGTTATAATATTTTTTAATTTTAGACCTATTAAATTTTTACGTAATAACATGCAAAAGTTAGGTGCAACTTGTGGGTTAGGTTTAGAATTTGTTGTTAAATTAATTCTGCAATTCTGTGAATCTATGCATATGTTTAGTGCATAGTTTTTTTTATTTAAATATAATCCTAATATTATTTCATTTTTAGTGGGTTGAAAAACTTTGTCTATTCTTGCTCCATTGAGTTCAGATAGTTCTGTTGCTATTGCTTTTGTTACAATTCCATCAAATGCCATTAAAATCATTCCTTTCAAATTTTATATATGATATCATAAAATTTTTAAATCTTCAAATTTTTATTATCATAAAAAATTGACAAAGCTAATTTATTTTCATATAATTATAATACAAAAAAATTAGAAGGAGATGGTACTTATGGCAAATTGTTACAGTAACTGTAGTTCTCCAAAGTTTGTCTTAGAAGAGGAGGGATTGACAATACTTGCTTTAAAGCGTTATGAAGGTAATAAACAAAGTGTTGTTGCAAGATTTCGGAGAAGACATTTTTTAGAAAAAACAATTAAAGAATCAGAACTTCAAGAAATGATGTCCCAGTACACTAATGGCAAAAGAGTATATATACAAAGAGAGATTCAATATCTTTTTGATAAATACTAAAATCAAGGTCAGTTCAAAATGAACTGGCCCTTATTTTTTATTATTTTCTTGCATTTTCCATATTAATATAGTAAAATAATTATGAAAAAAAGAGAGGAGAAAGCTTATGAAAAATACAAAAAAAATCATATATATATTAATGTTTTCTTTTATATTTTTACTAATTGGCACAGTAAAATCAAATGCTGGAAGTTTAAAACTTAATGATTTAGATTTCAATGTACAAATAAATAATGATGGAAGCATGGATGTAACAGAAATATGGGATATAAACATAAAAGAAACAAATACATTATATAAGTCATTTAAAACAGATTCAAAAAAATATTCTGGAATAACAAATGTAACAGTAAAAGAAATAACAAATGGTCAAAATATTAACTTTACAAAAACAAATGAATGGGCATATCATGTAAAGAAAAATTATTATTATGGAACTGAAAATGAAGATAACAATTTTGAAATTGGTTGGGGTGTAGGATTAGACAATAGCAGTGGAACAAGAAAATACGAAATATCTTATACAGTTAAAGATGCAATAACTAAATACAATGATTATTCAGAATTATATTGGCAATTTATAGGAGAGGATTTTGAAGTTCCTGCCGATAGAATAACAGGAACAATATATTTACCATCAAATGTTTCAAATCAAGAAGATATTAAGGTTTGGGGACATACAGAAGACTTAAATGGAACAATATATGCAACAGATTTAAATAAAATCGAGTTTGAGTTAAATGATTTTAGAAGTGGTAGATATGTAGAAATAAGAACATTATTTCCAACAGAATTAATAACATATTCTGGAAGAACAAAAAACACAGAAATTTTGCAAACAGCTATAAAAGAAGAAACAAAATGGGCAGATGAAGCAAATTCTAGAAGAGAAAGACAAGAATGGATTGAAAAGAACTTAGCTAAAGTTTTATTTATTGGATGGGCTATAATTAATGTTATATTAGGCGTATTTTTTATAACAAAAACAATAAAATATTTTAAAAAAATCAAAGGTTTAAAAAAGTATAAACCAACAACAGAATTGGAATATTATAGAGACATACCAGATGAGAACTCTGCGCCTGGGGAAGCAGTAAAAACATTAAATATGAAGGTAACTTCATTTTCATCAACAAATTTTGGAAAAATATTTTCAGCAACGATGTTAGATTTAACATTAAAGGGATATTTAGACATAAGAAAAGAAAAAAATGAAAAAGGAAAAGATATTATAAATATATACATTTTAAAAGAAGCTACTTATGAATTGAAACCTAGTGAGGCTCGTATAATGAAATTTATACTAGAAGCTTCAAAAGGCGAAGAGTCATTAACTATAAAAGAGCTAGAAAAGTATATAAAAAATCATCCTTCTAAGACAGAAAGTTTATTAAGTATGACTTATGATGATGTTAATAAACAACTTATAAAAGAAGAAATAATAGATTCCGAAATGCAAAAGGAATGCGCAAAATATAGAGGAATTCAAGTTGCATATATTTTTGCAATAGTATTTTTATTATTTTTTACATTTGTAGCATTTATAATACCAATAATTATACTAACAATTAATGCATTTATGTGTGGAATGATTGCAAAAAAATTAAATGTACTAACTCAAAAAGGTGTGGATTTACAAGAACAGTGGAAAGGTCTTAAAAAATTTATGGAAGACTTTTCAAGACTAGACAAAAGAGAAGTACCAGAATTGATAGTTTGGGAAAAATATTTAGTATATGCAACAGCATTCGGAATAGCAGATAAAGTTATAAAACAATTAAAAATGGTATATCCAAATTTTGAAGAAATGACAACAGGAATAGGTACGTATGCATATATGAATATAATGATGAACACAAATTTTAGTTCAAGTTTTTCAAGTGCAATAAGTTCATCAATCTCTTCAGCCACATACTCATCAGGTTCAGGCTCAGGAGGAGGTTTCTCTGGTGGCGGCGGTGGAGGCCGGAGGCCGGAGGCGGCGGTGGCCGGAAGATAAAAATTGGTTTAAAAGGGGAGCCTCCCTTTTTGAACCATAGACTAAAACAGAGAGAAGGGAAATAGCAAATGTCAAAACCAATAGTAGCAATAATAGGAAAGCCAAACGTAGGAAAATCAACATTTTTTAACTATTTGGCAGGAAGTAGAATATCAATAGTTCAAGATACACCAGGTGTTACAAGAGACAGAATATATGCAGAAACAAATTGGCGTGGAAGAAATTTCACACTAGTAGATACAGGTGGAATTGAACCAGATTCAGAGGATATCATTTTATCTCAAATGAGAGAACAAGCAAATTTAGCAATTGCAATGGCTGATGTAATTATATTTTTAACAGATATAAGGCAGGGTGTAACTGCAGCAGACAGAGAAATTGCTTTAATGCTAAAAAAATCAGGAAAACCAATAGTATTAGTTTGTAATAAAGCAGATAACTATGATAGAGACAGTCAAGAAGCTTATGAATTTTATAATTTAGGAATAGGTGATCCCCATCCAATATCAGCAACAAATGCATTGGGTATAGGAGATGTTTTAGATTGTATATACGAGCATTTTCCTGAAAAAGATGATTCTGAAGATGATGAAGAAATAATTAAAGTTGCAGTAATAGGAAAACCAAATGTAGGAAAATCATCATTAATAAATAAAATTTTGGGTGAAAAAAGAACAATAGTAAGTAATATTGCAGGAACTACAAGAGATGCAATAGATTCGCCATTTGAAAATGAACATGGAAAATATGTATTGATAGATACAGCTGGTATCAGAAAAAAAGCTAAGGTAAATGAATCAATAGAAAAATATAGTGTTCAAAGAAGTTTATTAGCAGTTGAAAGAGCAGATGTATGTTTGATGATGATAGACGCAAATGATGGTGTAACAGACCAAGATGCTAAAATAGCAGGTGAAGCTCATGAAGCAGGAAAAGGTGTTATTATAGTTGTTAATAAATGGGATGAATATGAAAAAACGACGGGGACTTTAGAAAAATATAAAAAAGAAGTTTATGAAAAATTATCATATTTATCATATGCACCAGTCATATTTATATCAGCAAAAACTGGACAAAGAGTGGATAAATTATTTGATATGATTAATAATGTAGCAAAACAAAATGCATTAAGAGTATCAACATCAGTATTAAATCAAGTAATAAATGAAGCTATAGCGATTGTTCAACCACCAACAGATAAAGGCAGAAGATTAAGAATCTATTATGGAACACAAGCTTCTACGAAACCGCCAACATTTGTTATTTTTGTAAACAATAAAGAGCTATTCCATTTTTCTTATCAAAGATATTTAGTAAATCAAATAAGAAAAGAATTTGGATTAGAAGGAACACCAGTAAGAATAATCGTAAGAGAAAAAAATGAAAAGGAGATATAGAAATGTTTTGGTATATTATTATGGCAATAATTGCGTATTTAATAGGAAGTATAAATTTTTCAATTATAATTAGCAAAAAAATGGCAGGATTTGATGTAAGAGAAAAAGGTAGTGGAAATGCTGGAACAACTAACATGTTGCGTTCAGTAGGAAAAAAGGCTGCAGCAATAACATTAGTTTGTGATATTTTAAAAGGAGTAGTTTCAATAGTAATAGCAATAATTATAGGTAATATTTCAAAAAATCTGGATAAAGAATTACTTTTACAAATAGCAGGAATTGCAGTTGTATTAGGACACACATTCCCAATATTTTTCGGATTTAAAGGTGGAAAAGGTGTTGCAACATCTTTGGGAGTATTACTTATGAGTAACTGGCAAATTGGATTAATATGTTTAGTATTTGCATTAGTATTAATGGCTTTGACAAGAATGGTATCATTAGGTTCTTGCGCAGCAGCAGTATTATTTCCTGTTTTGACATTATTTATAAATCAACATTATACAGTTTTAACAGAAGGAAAAAACGGAAATGTTTACTTTGTATATAGTGTAATATTAGCGATAATTGTTTTATATAATCATAGAGAAAATATAAAAAGAATACTAAGTGGAACTGAAAATAAATTAAGTTTTAGTAAAAAATAAAATTTATAGAAATTTTTATATTACACTGAGAAAAAAGCGAATTGAAAGGAACGAAGAATAAAGTATGAAGAATATAGCAATAATAGGAAGTGGAAGTTGGGGAGTTGCATTAGCTGTACATTTGGCAAAATTAGGAAATAATGTAAAAATATGGTCTTTTTTAGAAGAAGAAAGAGATATTATAAACAATGAAAAAAAGTGCAAATTCTTGCCAGGATTAGAATTGCCTGAAAATATATATTGTTCAACAAGTTTTGAAGAAGTAATAAAGGACACTGAATTTATAATACATGTAACACCATCAAAATTTACAAGAAATACTTTCAAACAATATAAACAATATGTAAAAAATAAACCAATCATAATATGTGGAAAAGGATTTGAAAAAGAAACACTTGAGACATTAGATGAAGTTATTTTAGAGGAAATGCCTGAAGCAAAAATAGGTGTTTTATCAGGACCAAGCCATGCAGAAGAAGTATCTGTAGCAATACCAACAGCATTAGTAATAGCATCTAAACATCAAAATATATTAAAATTAATACAAGACACATTCATGTCAGAAAAAATGAGAATATATACATCAAATGATATTAAAGGAGTAGAATTAGGAGGAGCTTTAAAAAATATTATAGCATTTTGTGCAGGTGTAGCAGCAGGAATAGGACTTGGAGATAATAGCTTTGCAGCATTAATAACAAGAGGATTAAAAGAAATATCAAGATTAGGTATAGAACTAGGCGGAAAAGAAGAAACTTTTTATGGCTTGAGTGGGCTTGGAGATTTAATAGTAACATGTTTGAGTGAACACAGCAGAAATAGAAAAGCAGGATTTTTAATAGGACAGGGAATGTCACTTGAAGATACAAAAAAAGAAGTAGGAATGGTAATTGAAAGTATTGATAATATAGAAGTAGCTTATGAATTAGGAAAATTACACAATATTGAAATGCCTATTGTAGAAACAGTATATGAAGTACTTTATGAAGGATTAAACCCAAGAGAAGCAGTAAAAACTCTTATGACAAGAGATAAAAAATATGAATAAAATATAAAAACATATGGAATAATATTTATGGTAAAAATGGGTCAGAAAAGGACAGGCCTTTGGCCTAAAAGGAGGAATATATATGGAATTTTTTGATAAATTAGGAAAAAAAGCAAGTGAGGCATACAAAGTAACAGCAGATAAAACAGGAAAATTAGCAAAAGAAGCTAAACTTAGAATGAAAATGGGAGAACTAAAATCTGAAATTAATGACATATATGAAGAAATCGGCAAAATTGTATATGAAAATCATGTTAAAGAGGAAAAAGAAGATATTACTAATGAATTAGAAGAACAATGTACAAAGATTGATTGTTTAAGTGATGAAATAGATTCAATTTTAAAACAATGTTTAGAATTAAAAGATAAAAGAAAATGTCCAAATTGTTATGCAGAAATAGAAAAAGATGTAAAATTTTGTCCAAAATGTGGAACTAAACAAGAAGAAATAAAAGAAGAGTCTGCAAAAGAAGTTGAAATAGTTGATGAATCAAATAAAAAAAATGAGAATTTAGAAGACAATGGAAAACAAGAAAAAGAGGAAAAATCTGATTTAGAAAAAACAGTTTCAATTGAATCAGATGTTGATGAAAATCATGATGAAACTGTGGAACATTTGAAAGAAGAATAGACGCTTTTAATCAAGCGGATTGAACCAACGGGGACGTTCTTAAATTGGTTGAAATCAATGCGATTTCTACCAATTTAAGAACGTCCCCATTGGTTCAAAACGTCCATTAATAAGGATATCTTTCATATAAATATTTAATTAAGTTATTAGCATTATCCTTTGTTACATGAATGTAAACACCTTTGTCTAAAGATATCCACATCATAATTTTAAAATCTTCAAAATTATCTACAAAAGCACCAATTATTTCAGTAATCTCTATTGGATTCTTATATCTATGTTCCCAATTTAAATTATTATTTATACTAAAAGAAGAATTATAAAATAAACTTAAAAACCTTTCTAATTCCTTAGAACTTTCACTATACAAATTAACAGAAACCATAATATTCTCCTATTTTATGTATTTACTATTATTATATTATAAAGTTATTAAAATATACCTAAAAAAATAAATTTAGAATACTTTATATAAATTTGCTAATACTAAATATTAGATACAATTATAAATGGAGGGTGTGTTTTGAAAAAATATACAAATATTGCATATATAAGTTTAATATTAATTGTTTTTTTATCAGGATTTTTTATTTATAAAGTTTTTGGACAAAACAATGCAAATGAAAAGTTAGAAGAAAAAACATTAGCAGAAATAAAACATTTAGAAAGTGAATTTCAAAATTTATTTAATGAGTTAAATAATATAAGTTTTGAAAACTATAAAATTTCATCAAGCGAAATAAAAGAAGAAGAAAACAAAAATCAAACATCAGAAGAATCAAAAAATTCAAGCAGTAGTGAAGGCGAAAAAAGCCAAAAAGGAACGTCGAGTAGTTCTAAAATATCAGAAGAGAGTTCAGAATCAACCAATGATAATAAACAATATAAATTGGAGGAAAACGGAATATTAAATAAAAGTTCAGAAATTAATTGGAATCAAATTAAAACTGATGTTGAAAAAATGTATACAACTTTATATCCAACAACTATTGATTTATATCAAACTACAATAAATCAACAAGAAATTATAAACTTTAACAAAGAATATGATAATTTAACAAAAGCGGTAAAAGAAGAAAATAAGGAAAATAGTTTAAAAGAATTATCAATGTTATATGATTATTTACCAAAATTTATGGATAACTGTACCAATAGTGAGAAAGAAAAGATAATAATAAAAACAAAAAATAATATATTTAGAGCATACAGTATTTTAGATAAAGAAGAATGGAATACAATATCCGAGAATATTAATAATGCAACACAGGAATTTACAAAACTTGTTACAGATGTTAGTAATAAAGAAAACGTAAATCAATATAACATAAATAAAACTTATATCATAATAAATGAATTACAAAATGCTGTAACATTAAAAGATAAAGAAGTTTTTTTAATAAAATATAAAAATTTACTAGAAGAATTACAAAATATGTGATATAATTTCAAATAGAGTAAATTGAATAGTCGCTGGTAAATTCCGAAAGGAACTACGAGAGGAAAGTCCGGGCTCCACAGAGCAAAGATGCTAGATAACGTCTAGTGGGGGTGACCCTAAGGAAAGTGCAACAGAAAATAACCGCCCTTTTTAAGGGTAAGGATGAAAAGGCGAGGTAAGAGCTCACCGCCTTTATGGTGACATAGAGGGCTGTGTAAACCCCATCTGGAGCAACACCTAATAAAGAAGATTAAGCCTGCTCGGCACCTTCTTGAATTGCGTGGCTTGAGATATATAGCAATATATATCCTAGATAAATGACTATTTTAAAAGACAGAACCCGGCTTACAGATTTACTCTTCTAATTTTTTAAAATCTAGTGGTATTTCGCCACAAAAATCCATAAACTTTTTTGTGATAGGATGTAAAAATTTTAATTTATAACAATGCAAAGCCTGTCTATCAATTAAATCAGAAAGAGAACCATATAAACTATCACCAATTAGAGGATGAGAAATAGCAGACATATGAACCCTAATTTGATGAGTTCTACCAGTTTCTAAAATACATCTAACTAAACTATAATTACTAAATTCTTTTAAAACTTCGTAATGAGTAATAGAAGGTTGACCATCATCAGAAATACATCTTTCAATAATACTATCTTTTTTTCTAGCAATTGGTAAATTAATGGTACCATATTTATTTTCAAAAATTCCGTCACATATAGCTAAATATTCTTTTTTAAACAAATGATCTTTCATTTGAGAAATTAAACATTCTTGAATATATTCACATTTTGCGAAAATTACTAAACCAGAAGTATTTAAATCAAGTCTATTTACAGGTCTAATCTTTTTCTTTAAACCAATAGAATCAAAATAAAATCTAATACCATTACATAAAGAATCAGAATAATGTAAAATGGATGGATGAATTGCTACTCCAGCAGGTTTGTTAACAATCAACAGCCATTCATCTTCATATATAATATCCAAATCCATTTTAGTAGGAACAATATTAGAATTATCTTCATCATAATTAAAATCTACTATTAATGTATCACCAACATTAGAATGATTTCTGGTATCACAAATATTTCCATTTAATAAAATTCGTTGGCTTTTAATTAGTTTATAAAGTAATCTGGAAGATATACTTAGTTCATTTTGCAATATTTGATTTATATTTGATTTATTATTTTCTATAATATATTCTAATTTCATAAAAACCTCTTAAAATTTAAATATTATTGGTGAGTCAAAGTTTAAATAACATAACTATTTCTCACTGAACTATAACATAATTTTAACATTTACAAACAAAAAATACAAATTTTGCCTTTACTTTTTAAAAAATTATGTATATAATTTCTTTGGTGAAAAAAATGAGAATAAGATATAAAAAATGGGCAAGACCCGAATTAGAAGCAAGTAAATTTTATATAGACAATCCAGAAGAATACAAAGGAAAATGGAAAGAACTTTTTAAAAATCCAGATAATCCAATACATCTAGAATTAGGATGTGGAAAAGGACAATTTATAGCAAATTTAGCATCAAGCAATTTAAACACAAATTATATTGCAATAGATTTAGTAGATGCGATGTTAGGATTAGCAAAGAGAAATGTTGAACAAATTTATCAAGAAAACCATATAGAAACTGATAACATTCTTTTAACAAGATTCGATATAGAAAGAATATTAATGATTTTAAATGAGCAAGATAATATAAAAAGAATATATATAAATTTTTGTAATCCATGGCCAAAAGGAAAACACAGAAAGAAAAGACTTACTCATACAAGACAACTTGAAAAATACAAGCAATTTTTATCAAAAGATGGAGAAATCTTTTTTAAGACAGATGATGACGATTTATTTAATTCAAGCTTGATTTATTTTGAAGAAAGTGGTTTTGAAATAATATCAAAAACATTTGATTTGCATAAAGAACCAATTTTTGAAAATAATATTGAAACAGAACATGAAAAAATGTTTTCTGAGCAAGGAATAAAAATAAAAGCATTAATAGCAAAAATGAGACAATAGGGACGGTCTTAATTTGTCTCATGAAATATGTAGAAAAATGTCGAAAGGAAAGAAAATTAATGGAAGATCCAGATGTAACAGAGATGAAGGCAAATAAAGATAATAGAGAATATGTCTTGAAAGCGGTACAAAATAAAGGAAAGTTATTAGAGTTTGCGATACCAGAATTTCAAGATGATGAGGAAATTGTAAAAACAGCATTAGAACAAGATGGAGAAACAATGGAATTTGTATCTGATAGACTTAGGGATAATAAACAAATTGCATTACTTGCAATAAATAAAGCTCCATGGACTGCATGCTATGTATCTGAAAGATTAAAGGCTGATAAAGATGTCATAATGGCAAGTGTAAAAGAATATGGACAAACACTATATTATGCAAGTAAAAAGTTGAGAGATGACAAAGAAGTAGTTAAGGCTGCTGTTGAAAATAAAGGTTTAATTGTAAAATATGCAAGTCTAAGATTAAGAAATGATAAAGAAATTGCAGAGATTGCCATAAAACAAGATAAAAGAGCATTTCAATTCTTAAGCAAAGAATTGAAAAATGATGAGGAAATAAAAAGTCTTATAGGATAAAAAGCGGGATTAAGGGGCCACCACACAAAATCCCGGTAGTTATAAAAAAAATAGGGATTTTGTGTGGTGGCCCCTTAATCCCTAAAGGAGGAATTAAGATGATTAAAAAAGTTGCAATATTAGCAAATGGAGGAGACGTAGCAGGATTTAATGCTGTAATAAGAGGTATTGTAAAAACTGCTGAAAATAATGACGTAGAATGTTATGGGTTTATTGATGGATATAATGGATTATTAAAAAATGATTATGTAAGATTAAGTACAGCAGAAGATGGAAATGCAGAAGGAATATTACCAAAAGGTGGTTCAATAATTGGTTCATCAACAAATGCAAATGTATTTAATTATAAAGTTACAAATGAAGATGGAACAATTGAATATAAAGACTTATCTGATAAATGTGTAGAAAATATAAAAAATGATAAATTTGATTGTTTGTTTACACTAGGAGGAGATGGAACACAAAAATCAGCAAGAGATTTTGCAACAAAAGGAGTAAATGTAATAGGAGTTCCAAAAACAATAGATAACGATGTAGCATGCACAGAAATAACATTTGGATATAATACAGCTGTATCTGTTGCAATGGAAGCGATTGATAGACTTCATACTACAGGTGAAACACATCATAGAATAATGGTGTTAGAGGTTATGGGAAGATATGCAGGATGGATAGCATTAGAATCAGCTATAGCAGGAGGAGCAGATGTTGCTCTAATTCCAGAAATACCATATGATATTAATAGAGTGGCAGAAAAAGTAAAAAATAGACAAAAAAGAGGTAAAAACTTTAGTGTTGTAGTTGTTGCAGAAGGCGCAAAACCAAAAGATGGAGAGATTACAGTTGAAAATGTAAGAGATAATGGAAAAGGTGTAGATAATACTAAGCTTGGTGGAGTAGGAGAAAAAGTTGCAAAACAATTACAAGAATTAACAGGATTAGAGGCAAGAAATACAACATTAGGATATATGCAAAGAGGGGGAACACCAACAGCGTTTGATAGAGTGTTATCAACAAAATATGGAACAGCAGCTATGAGATTAGCTATGGAAGAAAAATTTGGAAATTTAGTAGTTATAAAAGATGGAAAAGTAGATTATGCGTCATTAGAAGATGTTGTTGGACAAAATAAAGAAATAGGTGCGGTTTCAGGAAATACAGTACAAAGTAACCAAAGAAAAGTTACATTAGATGATGATTTAGTTAAAACTGCTAGAAGTGTGGGTATTAATTTAGGAGACTAAAAACGTAACAAAACAAAATGAAGGGAGAAATTTAAAATGTCAAAGTCAAAGAGAAATATTATTTTTATAATTATAGCTATAGTGGTATTAGCAATTATTATAGGATTAATTGTATTTTCAATAAAGAACAAAAATACAGATAATCAAGAAAATACTTTAACATCCAAAATGTATGAAAAAATAAATAATACAAATGAAATAACTTATACAAGAACAGTTGACGAAAAAAATAAAATTATTATAATGATAAAAGGAAGCCAAGCATATAAAGAAATAACAACAAATGGTAAAACAAAAAAATATATTGTAAAAAATGGAGATACGTATTATTTAGATGATAGTGAAAAAAACTATTATAAATATGAAAACAATGATGAAATACTAACTGAAATAAAACAACAATTTGAAGAAATAGATACAGCAAATTTAAAAATTGGTAAAGAAAATATAAATGGAAAACAATATAAATATGAGGAAATACCGAATTTTCAAGGATTTCTATTTGATGATGAATTGTCAGTAAATAATCTAGAGTATGCAAAAACTAGATTATATTACAAAAATGGAGAGCTTTCTTATATAAAAACAATTGTTGGAGAAAATCAAGAATTAATTAAAATAGATATAAGTTATGGAAATGTAAATGACAGTTATTTCAATATTCCAAGTGACTATACAGAAGTGTAGTCACTTTTTTATGAAAGTTTAATGAAAAATATTGTACAAAGAAATTATTATTGATATAATTAAAAAGAAAAAAATACAAAGGAGGAATGAAAAATGGCAATAAGATTTGTCTTAAACGAGACATCATATTTTGGAAACAATGCAAGAGAAGTACTAGCAGAAGAAATAAAAAAAGGAAAATTCAAAAAAGTATTTTTGGTAACAGATAAACCATTAGTAGAAGCAGGAGTAACTGCAAAAGTAGAAAAAATATTAACAGATGCAGGAATCGAATACTCACTATATGATGAAATAAAACCAAACCCAACAATCAAAAATGTAACAGATGGAGTGGCTGCATGTAAAGAATCAGGAGCAGATGTAATAGTAGCTGTAGGTGGAGGTTCAAGCATGGACACAGCAAAAGGAATTTCAATAGTGATGACAAACCCAGATAGAGCTGATATAAAATCTCTAAATGGATTATCAAACACAGTGAACAAAGGAATGCCAATGATTGCACTACCAACAACAGCAGGAACTGCATCAGAAGTTACAATTAATTATGTAATAACAGATGAAGAAAGAAAAATAAAAATGGTATGCGTTGACCCTAACGATATTCCAATTGTAGCAATAGTTGATTCAGAATTAATGGCATCAATGCCAAAATCACTTGCTGCAGCAACAGGAATGGATGCATTAACACATGCAGTAGAAGGATATATAACAAAAGCTCATAACGAAATGTCAGACATGTTCCATATGAAGGCTATAAAATTAATATTTAAATATTTACCAGCTGCAGTAAATAAAAAAGATCCAAAGGCTGTTGAAATGATGGGAATGGCCCAATATATTGCAGGTATGGGATTTTCAAATGTAGGACTTGGTATAGTCCACTCAATGGCACATCAATTAGGAGCTGTATATGATACACCACATGGAATCGCAAATGCTATGCTTTTACCAACAGTTATGAGATTTAATGGAGAAAGCCCAGAAACAGCACAAAGATTTAGAGAAATATTATGTGAAATAGGTAGACCAGATGCTGCACATTTAAATGACCAAGATGTTATAAATACATTTGTATGGATGATAAGTGAACTTTCTAAAGCAGTTGGTATTACTCAAACTATAAAAGACTATGGAGCTAAGGAAGAAGATTTTGAAATGCTTGCTGAAAAAGCAATGGAAGATCCTTGCAAACCAGGAAATCCAAGAGAAGTTTCAAAAGAAGACTTTATTGAATTATATAGAAGAGCTATGTAAAATTAGTATAAAAAGAAATTATCTGGATTAGGTAGTTTCTTTTTTTTGAATATTAAGTCAATTATATTGCCAAATGTAATAATTATAATATATAATTGAAAACAGAAAATAGAAAGGGGATAAGCAAATGAGTTTAGTATTAAAAAATGTATCCAAAACATTTGTGGGCAAAAAAGCAGTAGACAATGTATCATTAACACTAGACAAACCAGGAGTATTTGGACTATTAGGAACAAATGGTGCAGGAAAAACTACAACAATAAGAATGTTGTTAGGAATTATAAAAAAGGATAGTGGAGAAATAACATGGAATGGAAAAACAGTAGAAAGAAAAAATGTTAACTTTGGGTATTTACCAGAAGAAAGAGGAGTGTATCCCAAAACAAAGATATTTGATCAACTAATGTATTTTGCTGAATTAAAAGGAATGAAAAAACAAGAAGCAGTAGATTCAATAAATAAATGGGCAAAAGAACTAAAAGTAGAAGAATATTTACAAATGCCAGCAGAAAAATTATCAAAAGGAAATCAACAAAAAATTCAATTTATGACAGCAGTAATACATAATCCTGAATTAGTAGTTCTAGATGAACCGTTTAGTGGATTAGACCCAGTAAATACAGAAATATTAAAAAATATCATAATAGATTTAGTAAAAAACGGAAAATACGTAATAATGTCAGCACATCAGATGTCAACAATAGAAGAATTTTGTAGTGATATATTAATTTTAAATAAAGGTAAAACAGTATTACAAGGAAATTTAAAAGAGATAAAAAATACATATCCAGCAAATCGTGTAGAAATTGATGTGAATCAAAATATAGACGAATACATAAAAAGATTTAATTTAACAAAAGAAAATGAGAAAAATAATGACTATATAATTAAAATTGAAAATGAAGCAGTTGCCCATAACCTTTTAAATGAACTAGTCAAAAATGGAATAGAAATTAATAAATTTGAAATTAAAAAACCAACATTAAATGATATATTTATAGAAAAGGTAGGTGAGTAGTATGAAAGATTTTATAACTGTAATGAAATTTACAATGAAAGATATGATAAAAAGAAAATCTTTTATTATATCTACACTAATAATTTTGATTTTAATTGTAGTAGGATTTAATGTGCCAAAATTACTAAAATCAATAAAAGGAGATAACACTGGAGACAAATTATTAATAGTTGACAGTCAAAATATATTTGAAGGTACACTAGAAACTTTAAAAGAAGCAAATTTAGGATATGATATACAAATAGAAAATTTGGATTACAAAAAAATAAAAGAAGAAATTGAAAATGAGAATATAGAATCTGCAATTATTATAGAACCAAATGAACAAAATATAAAAATAAGATATATAGTTAAAAATATGAATATGATGGAAACAGTACCAGAAGACATTGTTGGGGCAATTAATTCACTATATACAAATTTACAAATAAGCAAATTAGGATTAACACAAGAACAATTACAATCAATAACGCCTAATTTTGAATTTGATTTAGAACAAACAGAAGAAGAAAAAGCAAGTGGAAATATATATGCAATAATGCTATTATCTATAGTATTATTTTATGCAATATATTTCTGTGCATATCAAGTATCAAGTTCAATAACAACAGAAAAAACATCAAAGATAATGGAAACATTGGTCACATCAACAAGTCCAAGAACAATAGTGCTAGGAAAAACAATTGGTATAGGAATAATTGGATTAATGCAAATGATATTAATAGTTGGAACTGCACTAATTAGTGCAAAGCTATTTTTAGAGCCAGGTATAATTGATTCAGTTTTAGATATGTCTAATATAACTCCATATTTAGGTATCATAACAATTATATATTTTATATTAGGATATTTAGCATATGCATTATTATATGCACTAACAGGCTCAACAGTAAGCAAACCAGAAGATATACAATCTGCTAATTCACCTATTGCAATTTTAGCAGTTATAGGATTTTATTTGTCATATTTTACAATGATGAATCCTACAAGTGAACTAAATGTTTTTGCGTCAATGTTTCCGATTTCGTCACCATTTTGTATGCCATTTAGAGTTATGATGGGATTAGCAAGTAATACTGATGTTCTAGCATCAATTGCAATTTTAATTATTACAATAATAGTCATAGCACAAGTTGCAATAAAAATATATTCTAATGCTATTTTAAATTATGGTACAAAAATGAATTTTAAAGATATTATAAAAATTTATAAAGATAAAAATAATTAGAAAATAAATTTAAGATACTATTTTTTGTGAATTTCTGATTGACTTTTTATAAAAAAGACAGTATAATATATATGTATTATTTTAAAAAGGAGAAAATATTATGCTAAAAAGATATTGGAAAAAGATTGGAATGTTAATATTGATAATTGCATGTGTATTTAATGTGATGAACAAATTAGTACATAAGCTATCATTAAATAAAGAAATGTTACAATCAGCACAATATGTATTTAGTGAACAAGTAAATAAAAATACTAAAAAATAATACTTGAAAAAATTTAGATAATATGTTATTATAAAGAACAGTCATGTTATAAGATACGAAAAAGAGGTGAAATTAGAATGAGAGAAGGAATACATCCAGAATATAATCAAACAACAATCACATGTGCATGTGGTAATGTTTTAGAAGTTGGTTCAACAAAAAAAGACATAAAAGTTGATGTTTGTTCAAAATGCCATCCATACTGGACAGGTAATTTAAGACAAGAAACAGTTGGTGGTAGAGCAGATAGATTCAAAAAGAAATATGGACTTGCATAGGATAAAAAGGGTAGTTCTACGAGCTACTTTTTTTATTTTACAAAAAACTTTTTTATTATTTTGTTCATAAGACAAAATAAAAGACAAAAAAGAGAGGTAAAAACATGAATATAAATTTTAAAAAGGAACTGGAAAAAGCAAAAAAATCAATAGATAATCAACAAAAACAGATAATATATGCAAGAAAAAATTTAAAGGTTTTACATAAGTACATTGTGAAATTAAAAAGATATTTTGGCGATGAAAATATTGAAATTAGAGATGTTATATATGATGAATTTGATAATGAAATAGAAGAATATACAAAGGTATCAGGAACAGGTTCAATACAAAGACAAGAAAATATATTACAAATATTAAGCGCAAATCCACGTTTGGTAGATAAAATTTATAATAAAATAAAAGATGAAGATTTGAAAAAAATTAATTTATCGGATGAAGAATACAAAATAAAAGGTAATGAAGAAGAATGTGCTGAATTTGAAGTGAAATTAATGGTACAAAGCATAAGAAAAGAAGAAATAGATAAAAAAATAAAAAATTTCATAGAAAGAATAATAAATCCAAAAGACGAAAATGAAAAAAGAAAATTCAAAAAACAAATTGCAGAAGATCCTGAACTTAAAGATGCTATTCAGTATACAAAAATATATATGACTGATGATGAAAGAGAAAGTTTAAATAGATATATAGAGTATAGAAAAGATTACCTTAAAAATACGTTATTTGAGTTGGAAAAGAAATGTTTTAAACTATCAGGAAGGTTTTTAAAAAAATATGATTTATTAGAAGAACCATTGAAACAACAAAACGAGGACTATAAAGAGTTATCAATGCCAAAAATGCAATATAAATTAAGAACAGAAAAAGATGATAAAGATATAGGATTAGAAAATATATTTACAGATGAATATATAGATACCTTGGATGTAGAAAAATTGTCCGTATTAAATGCATTTTGGCAAAATAGATTTACAAAAAGAATCGAGAATGTAAAAGAAGCAATATTTATTGCAGATACTTTAAATTTATGGGGAAAATTAGAAAACGAGGACTATGAAGATTGTTTGAGTGATGAACAAATAATAAAAACTATATTAAAAATGAAATTATGTGATAATATTTCAAATAAAATAAAAGGACAAATTACAAAATTTTATGAAACTGAAAATTATAAATATTCAGTTATGAATATGAAAGATATTAGCCCTAAATTAAAAGAAGAATATACAGATTATTTCAATACAATATTACCAGAAAGTGAGAACAATTTTGATAAAGATCTATTATCTGGACAATCAAGTCGAAATAACATTGATATAATATATTTGTCAAAAAGTAATATGCTAAAAGAAGTATTGTTACAAATAGATTATAATAGAAAAATAACAAATTGGGGATATATGCCAGAAAACCCACAAGAAGCACAGATAGATAAGAAAAAAATTTTATTAGGAATTGATTACCCTGGTTTTAATATGCCACTAAGACTGCATGCAGATAAAGAGGATATAATAGAATTTTTTAAAACATTAAAAAACAGTGCAGTTATACCAATGTACGAAGGATATAACGATATGAGATATAAAGGTAGAAATTTAACAACAAAAATATTAATGCCTTTAACAGATATAAGAGAATCTGAGATAATATATAAGAATAAAACGATTAATCCTGTTGATCTAAAATATAATTATACTAAACATTTAGGTAATTTAGTTACAAAGAAATGTAAAAAAATATCTCAAATATATCCACATAAATATGTAGATTTAGAAAGTGGAAAAACAGGAATAAAAATGAACGGAAATTTTGTTCCTGATAAAGAACAAAAAGATGAAGAAGAAAAAACACTATAATATTGATATATAAATATTTTTTCAAAATCACTTGACAGTTGCTAATAATAAAGATAAAATATAATAGGTAAGAAAAAAATATATTAATAAAAAGAGAACATATATATTTGATTCGAACATTGAAAATTTAATAAGAAAGAGGTGTAGATTCATGAATATAGGAATCATTATCGCCGCTGTCTTAATCTCACTTGCAATAGGAATACTAATGGGAATAGCATATAGAAAAAAAATTGCAGAATCTAAAATAAACAGTGCTGAAGAAGAATCTAAAAAAATAGTAAGTATGGCAAAAATTGAAGCAGAGAATCTAAAAAAAGCTAAAATAATTGAGGCAAAAGAAGAAATAGTAAACAGTAGAAATGAATTAGATCAAGAGATTAAAGAAAGAAGAGGCGAAGTACAAAGACAAGAAGCAAGACTTATTCAAAAAGAAGAAAATTTAGACAGACGTTCAGAAAATTTTGAAAAAAAAGAAGAAGATTTAGAATCAAGAGTAAAAGAATTAGAAAAACAAAAACAGGAAATTCAAAAATTACATGAACAAGAAATTGAAGAACTTCAAAGAATAGCAGCTTTAACAAAGGATGAAGCAAAAAACAGATTGTTAAAAGAAGTGGAAAAAGATATAACAGCAGAAAAAGCAGCTATAATAAGAGAAGCAAATCAAAAAGCAAAAGAAGAAACTAATAAAGCTGCAAAAGAACTATTAACATATGCAGTTCAAAAATGTGCAGCAGACCATTCTCAAGAAACTACAGTATCAATAGTAGCACTTCCAAGTGATGATATGAAAGGAAGGATTATAGGTAGAGAAGGTAGAAATATAAAGGCTTTGGAAACATTAACAGGAGTTGATTTAATAATCGATGATACACCTGAAGCAGTGGTTCTATCAGGATTTGACCCATTAAGAAGAGAAGTTGCTAAAATAGCTTTGGAAAAATTAATTGATGATGGAAGAATACATCCAGCAAAAATAGAAGAAGTAGTAGAGAAAGCTAAACAAGAACTAGAAGAAACAATAAAAGCCGAAGGAGAAAGAGCAGTTCTAGAAACTGGAGTAATAGGATTACATCCAGATATTGTAAAACTAATAGGAAAACTAAAATATAGGACAAGCTATGGTCAAAATGTATTAAATCATTCAATAGAAGTATCTAATTTAGCAAGAATTATGGCAGAAGAATTAGGCTTAGATGCAAAACTTGCAAGAAGAGCTGGACTGTTGCATGATATTGGTAAAGCATTAGACCACGATATGGAAGGGACACACGTAGAAATAGGTGTAGAAATACTTAAAAAGTATAAAGAGAATCCTTTAGTTATAAATGCAGTTGAGGCACATCATGAAGATGTTGAACCACAAACATTAGAAGCTGTACTAATCCAAGCAGCTGATGCAATAAGTGCATCAAGACCAGGTGCTAGAAGAGAAACATTAGAGGCATATATTAAGAGATTACAAAATCTTGAAGAAATAGCAGACTCATTTGATGGTGTTGAAAAATCATTTGCTATTCAAGCTGGTCGTGAAGTTAGAATTATTGTTAAACCAGACAAAATTAATGATGATCAAATGACAATTTTAGCTAGAGATGTAGCTAAAAAGGTTGAGAATGAAATGGATTATCCAGGCCAAATAAAAGTTAATGTTATAAGAGAAACAAGAATTGTTGATTATGCAAGATAAAATAAAAAGAGTTGTGACTTTATAAAGTTGCAACTCTTTTTTTAGTTGCAGTATGGAACAATTTATAAAAAAGCAAACTTGATAAATTTAGAAAAATATAGTATTATAGTAAAGAATTAAAATACAAAAGGACAAAAGATTAATTTTTGTTTTGAGAGAGGAAGGATATTAAAAATGAAAGTTTTATCAGTTGGAGATATAGTTGGTTCAGCAGGAGTTAATGAATTAAAATTAAGATTAAAAGAAATAAAAGAAAAAGAAAACATAGATTTTACAATTGTAAATGGAGAAAATTCAGCAGAAGGAATGGGGATAACAGAAAAAAACTTTAATGATATAATTTCACAAGGTGTAGATGTAGTAACAATGGGAAACCACACTTGGGGGAAAAAAGATATATTTAAATTTATAGATAATCCAAAAATTATAAGACCAGCAAATTATCCAGAAGGAGTTGTTGGAAAAGGATATAATATTTATAAATGCAAAGATAAAAAAATAGCTGTTATAAATATAATGGGAAGAGTTGATATAAACATATTGACAGAAAATCCATTTTTAAAAGCTAAACAAATAATAGAAAAAATTCATAATCAAGTTGACATGATATTTGTAGATTTTCATGCAGAAGCAACAGCTGAAAAAATAGCATTGGGATATTATTTAGACGGAAAAGCTACAGCTATATTTGGTACACATACACATGTACAAACAGCAGATGAAAAAATATTGCCAAACGGAACAGGTTATATAACTGATATAGGTATGACAGGTCCAGAACATTCAGTAATAGGGATGGATATAAAAGCATCAATAAAAAGATTTGAAACAACATTACCAGAAAGATATAGAATTGCAGAAGGAAAATGTATATTTAACGGTGTAATATTCGAAATTGATGATAAAACATCGAAGGTTACGAATATCAAGAGAATATATAAAAATTAAAAATTTAAATGTCGAAAAATAAATCTTATTGCGATGAAAACTTGAAAAAATTTCCAAAAAACTATTTACATTTTTTTCCAGAAGATATAAAATACCATCATAGTTGCAACAAAAAATAAATTATAATTAGGAGGCAAAAGAAAATGGAAATTTTAAAAATTTCATCAAAATCAAACCCTAATTCAGTAGCAGGAGCAATAGCTGGATTAGTAAAAGAATCAAATAAAGCAGAAATGCAAGCAATAGGAGCAGGAGCATTAAATCAAGCTGTAAAAGCAGTAGCAATAGCAAGAGGATTTGTAGCACCATCAGGAGTTGATTTAGTATGTATACCAGCTTTTGCAGAGGTAGAAGTAGAAGGAGAAGATAGAACAGGAATAAAACTTATTGTTGAATCAAGAGTATAATATAAAACTTAAAGATATTTTGTAGCAAAAATACAGAATATCTTTTTTTGTTGGGGAAATACTTGACATTTTAAAATACGTATGTAAAAATTACTAAAGAAAAAATGTGAAAGGAAGATTTAAAATGGAGAAAGTAAGAGGATTTGAAATAGCAAAAGGATTTGAAGATAAATCAATAAATTTACCGATTAGAAAAACGAAATATTCAGCAGGATATGATATAGAGGCAGCAGAAGATACAGTAATACCAAGTTTTAAAAAAGGAATGGCACCAACATTAATAAAAACTGGAATAAAAGCATATATGCTAGATGATGAAGTATTAATGTTATATAATAGAAGTTCTAATCCTAAAAAGAAAGGGTTAATATTAGCAAATAGTGTTGGAGTTATTGATAAAGATTATTATGGAAATCCAGATAATGATGGACATATAATGTTTGCTTTTTATAATATAAAAGATGAAGATATAACTATAAAAAAAGGTGAAGCAATAGGACAGGGGGTTTTTCAAAAATTTTTTATGGCAGATAATGATGTAGCAGAAGGAGAGAGAGTGGGAGGATTTGGATCAACATCAAATTAGAATAACCATTCTAATAGAAAAAATAATAAAAAATTTAACTTGAAATCTTGGGCTTTTTAACCCCAATTACATAAAAAGTCAAAATAAAAGCTTTGACTTTTTATTTTTTTTGTAGTATAATAAATATGGTTAAAAAATCCAATAAAGTTATTTCATGTTGACTTAACTTTATAATATTTTTTTGCTGAAAAAATGAGATAGAACGAAGAGAAGGGAGTTGACTTACATGTTTAATGTAGGAGACAAAATAGTATATCCAATGCATGGAGCAGGGACAATAGATTCAATAGAAGAAAAAGATATTTTAGGTGAGAAGCAATCATACTACATCTTAAAGATGCCAAGTGATGTAAAAGTAATGATACCAACAGCTAAGGCAGAAGAAGTAGGTGTTAGAAATATAATAGATAAACAATCAGCAGAAAAAGTTTTTAAAGTACTTAGTGAAGATGAAACAGAAATGGAAAAAAATTGGAATAAAAGATATAGAGATAATATGGACAAAATGAAAAGTGGAGACATTTACGAAGTAGCAGATGTAGTTAGAAATTTAAGTTTTAAACAAAAAGAAAAAGGTCTTTCTACAGGAGAAAAGAAAATGCTTAATAATGCAAAACAAATATTAGTTAGTGAACTTGTATTAGCGGAACATGCTAATCAAGAAGAAGTAGAAGAACAAATTGAGAATAAAATAAATACATCTTTCATGACTTTTAGAGCAGAAGGTGTTGAACAACAAAGTATTGTTAATAAATTTATTCCATTTGATGGAGATAATACTTCCACAAATATTTAATACATAGATATATTAGTATTCAAAAAATTCAGGAGAAAACATAGATAATATGTTAGCTTCTGAATTTTAAATTTTTTGGTATAGTCAAGTGAGAGGATAATTCTTCACTGAACTGTAACAATTTTAATAATAATTTGTAAAATTTTTGCAAAATTCCTTGATATTTTTTAGAAGTTATTGTATGATATAAAAGTAAAGAAAACGTAAAAAAATAAGCGATTGTAAGAATATAAGGAAGGAGCTAAAATAATGAAAAAAATAATAGCAATATTTACAATGTCAATATTAATATTAGGAATATTTACATGTACAAATAAAGTATATTCTGCGGAAAAAGCAATAGATGAAAAAACAGAAAGTAAACTTGTGGAAATAAAAGAAACACAAACAAAATCACTTCAAGATTATCAAGAAAAATATGGCTCTGATGCATATGGATTAGTTGCATATATTTTAAATCTAGTTAGAATATACAGTATACCATTTTGCTTTTTAGGAATAGCAATTGGAGCTATACATCAATACATAATAGGTATAAGAAAACTAGATACATTAGAAAAAGGAATGGGATTAATTGTAACATTCGTTACATTATTAATTATATGCCAAATTTTACCATTAGCATTTGCAATGTTTGTAAAATTTGGAAGGGGGTAACAAATGAAAGTTTTATTTGCTGTAAGTAATGAGGAGATATCAGAATCAATAGTAAAAAGATATCAAAAAGAATATAAAGAAATAATTTCGTATAAAAATGTTTATTACTTCAATGCAATATTAAAAGAATTACAAAAGGACAAAAATTATGATAGGGTAGTAATAAGTGAAGAGTTGCAAGCGTTTACTAATACACAATATGATCAAATAGACAAATTTATATTTGATAAGTTGGATAGTATTAGTGATGAAGCATCTAATTTAAAAGGAGAAGATATTCCAATTATATTGATTTGCTCTGATAGAAGAGAAAAGAGCGAGGAAATGTTAGTAAAATTATTTGGAATAGGAATTTATAATGCATTATTAGGGAACGATAGAAGTGTAGATAATGTATGTAAATTATTAAATAAACCAAGAGTAAAAAAAGAAGCAAAATCATATTATAAAATTGATTCTGAAGATGTGTCATATCAATCTGAAAATGAGAATGATGTTAGTGAAGTGGAAATACAAAATATTTTAGCACATTACAAAAGACTTGGAAAAGATGAAAAAAAATATGTAGAAAGTTTTGACAATATTGCATCACAGTATAATGATGCTCAACTAAGAATAATAACAAAATTTTTACCATTAAACGTTAGAGCTGTATTGGAAGAAAAATCATCAAAATATCAACAAATAATATCTTTCAATAGTAAAATATCTGACAACCTAAGATCAAAAAGTATAAAGAAGGAACAAACAGATGGAACTAGTGGCAAATTATTAAATACAAGTAACAGAGAAAGAATACTTTCAAAACCAGTAGTTATACCATCTTCAGTGAATATGAATAGTACTAGAAAAATGGCAAAGACAAAGAGTGAAATAAAACCAATTGGAACAATAAAAAATGATAAGGTTGTAACTGAAGTAAGAAAAATTGGACCTATGTTTGATGACGAAATAAAAGAGGAACCAGAGAAAATTATGGAACAACAAAACAATAAAGATGTAATAGAACCAGTTATTGAAGAACCAAAAAGAAGAAGGGGTAGACCTAGAAAGAATCCCGTACCAGAACAAAACACAGTAGAAACTCCAAAAAGAGGAAGGGGTAGACCTAGAAAAAATCCTGTGCCTGAAGAACAGGAATCTATGGTTTTACCAGGATTAGATGAAGAAGATAATAACAATGTTTCACATAGATTTGAAGAGGAAGAAGAAAAAGATGTTTTATTACCAGGTTTTGAAGATGAACAAGAAGAAACAATATTACCAGGATTTGAAGAAAATGAAACAATATTACCAGGATTTGAAGATGAACAAGAAGAAACAAAGATGCCAGAGTTTGAAACAAAAAATAGTCAACAAACAAATACAAATTATAACAATTATGGATACCAACAAGAGACAAGCTTACAGAATATAAATCAATCATATGAAGATGTTGATATATCAAGACTATTAACTTCAGATAAAAAAGTAGCATGTTTTATAGGAACAAGTAAAAATGGAACATCATTTATAGTAAATAATTTAGCAGAAATAACATCTAAAATGGGTATAGATACAGCAATACTAGATACAACAAAAAATAGAAATTCATATTATATATATACAAAAAATGAAGAAAATTTAAGAAAAACAGCAATGGACAGCATAAATAACTTATTACAAGGTGTAGCAGATGGAATACAAGTAAACAAAAATTTAACTGTATATACATCATTACCAGAAGAAACAGAAGGAATAGAAAACGCAGGAACAATATTACAAACATTATTGAAAAAACATTCATTAGTTTTAATTGATTGTGATTTTTACACACCATTAGAGTATTTTGAAAAAACTCAAGAAATATATTTAGTTCAATCTTTTGATGTGTTAACAATTCAACCTTTAACAGCTTTTTTAAGAGAATTAAAATCAAAAGATATATTAAATCAAAGCAAATTAAGAGTTATATTAAATAAGGCAGTAAAAGTTAGAGGAGTTAATGATAAAACTATTATAGGCGGAATGGCATATTACAATGATCCAGCAATGTCATTTATGACAGAGTTATTTGATAAAAACACAATAAGATATATAACAGTTCCATTTAATGACGAGGTGTATACAAGGTATCTAGAAAATATAATAAATTGTGAAGTTTCAATTAAAGGATATCCAAAAAACATGGTACAAATACTAAATGAATTATCAAACATGGTATATCCATTGGTATCTGCAAAATCAACATATGTACCACCAAGAGTAGAAACTAATGGATTTACACCTAGTATGAATTCAACACTTAATCAAATGAAAAATAAATATTAAAGATAACAATAGGGGGGAAAAAAGTGTTAGTAGTAATAGTGATAATATTAATAATAGCAGTTTTAGGGCTAATAATATATAACCTTAGCATACATAAAAAGATACAAACGTATAAAAATATCAATCAAAAGATAAATAATTTATCAGTAGTACAAGATTTTATGAGTGCAATAGGCGAAACATCTACAGTAGATGATAAAATAAAGAAAGTAAATGAAATCTTAATAGAAAAATATGAAATAAAATATTCTACTATAGTTGTTTTTAATGGAGCAGAATATGAAATAAAAGCATCAAATGTAGATGAAAGACATTGGGATGCATTAAAATCACTTCAGGATGTAGATATGTTCAAAGATAGTATAGCACAAGCAACCCCTAAATATGTTACTGTAAATAATGAACAAGAAAGATTGCCATATCAACAAATGGAATTTGGAAGAGCAAAATCAGCAATATTTTTCCCATTATATATAGATAATGTATATATAGGATATTGGATTATAGAAAGTGGAACACCTCATGATTTTGACAATGTAGATACAACCGTTTTAGAGGTAATAAAAGATAATATAGTATCTGTTTTAAAAACAGTAGTACATCAAAAAACACTTGAAACTATAGTAAGGAAAGATTTATATTCAGGATTATATTCAGAAGAATATCTATATGGAGAAGGAAGAAAAATCATAGATCAATATACAACATCAACAATATGTATGTTTAGAATAACAAACCTGGAAGAAATAAATCATAAATGCTCAAGAGAATTAGGAAATGAAGTAATAGAAAAAATAAGTAAATATATTAAAGAAAATATATCTGAACAGTATGTTTTTGTAAGATATATGGGACCAAAATTTGTTATTGCGTTCTCTGGAGTTGAGATAGATGGTGTTGCAGAATATATAAATGATTTAAAAGACAAAATAGAAGAAACAGAAATAATTTCTGAAGAAAATGAAAAAATAAGCGCATTTCCAAGATTAAACTTTACAATATCAACATATTATAAAGGAACTGGATTAGAAGAAATATTAAAAAAACAAGAAGAATATTTAGACAATGCAGATATAAACGAAAGTGACATTACAAATATATAATTTATAAAATCAAAGGAGGTATGAGCAATGGATTTTGACAAAACAATGAGCTTTCAAGTTGAAAGAGAAGAGAACACAAAAGCAAAAGAAATATTAAAAGATGTATATGAATCTTTAACAGAAAAAGGATACAATCCTATAAACCAAATAGTAGGATATATATTATCAGGAGACCCTACATATATAACAAGTTACAATGACGCAAGAAATAAAATAAGAACAATAGAAAGAGATGAACTATTAGAAAAAATGGTAAAAAGTTATATAGGGTTAGACTTAGAGGATTAATTATGAGAAAACTAGGAATTGATTATGGGGATGCACGTGTTGGAATAGCGATTACAGACCCATTAAATTTTACTGCTCAAGGACTAGAGACAATACAAAGAAATGGCTCTGATAAAATTGTATTAAAAAGATTAGATGAAATATTATCTAAATATGAAGTGGATACAATAGTGGTTGGAATGCCACTAAATCTCAAGGGCGAGAAAACAGTAAGAGCAGAAGTTACAGAACAATTTATACACAAATTGAAATGTAAATATAATAAAGTTACAATAGAGACCGTAGATGAAAGATTAACAACTGTTGCAGCACATAAAACTATGAATTTTTTGGATATTAATAAGAATAAAAAACGTGATATTGTAGATACTATATCTGCAGTATATATTTTAGAAACATATATAAATAAAAATAAATAATCGTAAAATTGTTGCAAAATTATTTAAAATAAGGTATTATAATTATGATATTTAATTTAATTAAATATAAAATAATTCATAAAATAGAAAGTTAATTTGATTTTATGATAAAGTTGAAGGGAGAAATTTAAATTATGGATGAAAATTATGAAGGACAAGAATTAGATAACATAGTAATATTAAATGATGAAGATGGAAATGAAGTTAAATTCGAATTTTTAGATTTAATAGAACTAGACGATGAAGAATATGTAGTATTATTACCAGTCACAGAAGAGGGAGAAGAAGATGAAGGAGAAGTAGTAATATTAAAAGTAGAAGATAGTGATGATGAAGAATCAGAAGAAGAATCATATGTAAGTGTAGAAGATGAAGATACATTAAATAAAGTATTTGAAATATTCAAAGAAAAATTTAAAGACGATTTTGATTTTGTTGACTAATAAAAAATAAAAGTGGAGTTAGGGGGGTGTCAAAAGAGACGCCCCTTTTTAACAGAAATTAAATTTAAATAAAATAATGAAGTAATATTTTTTAGATAAAATGAAGGAGGAAGATATGAAAAAATTTTCAACATATTTATTAGTAATGTTTATGATAGTATTCTGGATAGTAAGAATAATAGTTACAATGATGTCACAAATGGGAAAAGATTTTATGGGAATGGTACCAATGAATGAAACATTTGAAATTGCAATATTATTTGCAACCTTATTATGCTTAGTGTTAATAGTAAAAAGAAAATTAGTAGGAAGCTTGTTATACCTTACATTGCACGCAATCTATTTTGGAGGGGATATAACAAATAAATTAAATATAATATCAAACAATGAAACATTAACTTTAGCCCAAAACACACAATTAATGTTTTCTATATTAGGAATAATTTTACCATTGGCTGTTTTAATAGATTTATTACTAGATAAAAATAGAAAGCAAAATCCTACAGATAAAAAAACAGATTGGTTTTATAAAAACGAAGAGTTTGATAGAAAGTTAGATGATAGAGCTGACAAAAACAATTATAGAACAATGTAGAAAAAAATATAAAGAAGGAATGTAACAGATTGTAGTATTTAAGCAGTAGAACCTAGTTTAAGAAATCAAAATTACGGATATAGATGTAAAAGAAGAAGGTGAAAATTAAAATGGATATGTATCAAAAAAGAAAAATGAGGCAAGAAAAGAAAAATAATGATAATCAAGAAAGGTTTTCAAAAGTAGGAATCAACTGGTACCCAGGGCATATGGCAAAAACAAAAAAACAAATAATACAAGACCTAAAACTAATAGACATAGTAATAGAACTATTAGACGCAAGAATACCAATATCAAGCCAAAACCCTAACATAGCAGAAATAACAAAAAACAAAAAGAAAATAATAGTACTAAACAAATGTGACTTATCAGACGACAAACAAAACAAACTATGGGTAGAATACTTCAAAAACAAAAACATTCCAGCAGTATTAGTAGATTCAAATTCTGGAAGAGGAATAGATGAATGTATTAGAGAAATAGAAAAAATAATGAAAGTAGACTTAGATGCACATGCTGAAAAAGGAAGAACAGGAAGAAGAATAAGAGCAATGATACTAGGAATACCAAATGTAGGAAAGTCATCATTTATAAACAGAATATCAAAAAGAACAACAGCAGGAGTAGGAAATAAACCAGGAGTAACAAAACAAAAACAATGGATACGAATAAATGAAAAAATAGAATTATTAGATACACCAGGTGTGTTATGGCCAAAATTTGAAAGTGAAGAAGTAGCATTACATTTATGTTTCACAGGCTCAATAAAAGAAGAAATATTAGACAAGATAGAAATAGCATATCAATTAACAAAACTTTTATTAGAAAACTACAGAAAAAAATTATATGAGAGATACAAATTAGATGAAGAATACATAGAAAACATATTAGGACAAGACCAACCAGAAAACAACAATATTTACGAAATAATGCTTGAAATAGGTAAAAAAAGAGGATGCATAATGGCTGGAGGAAGAGTAGATGAAGAAAAAACATCAAGATTAATATTAGATGAATTCAAAAATGGAAAATTAGGAAAAATAACAATAGAACGTCCAAAATTACAATAAAAGAATAAAATGAAGGGAAGAAAATGAACGAATTTATAGAAATAAAAAAAGATGAACAAGAAGTAAACTTGATGCCACCATTAACATGGGCATATGTAGGAGATTGTGTTTATGAACTCTATATAAGAACAAAATTGGTAAATGAAACTAAATTAAAACCACATGCTTTACACATTGAAGCTATAAAGCATGTTAAAGCTAAAGCACAAGCAGAAACATTAAAAAATATATATGAAGAATTAACCGAAAAAGAGAAAGATATAGTAAGAAGAGGAAGAAATGCTGAAAATCATCATTTACCTAAAAATGCAAATGTTCAAGATTATATGTATTCAACCGCTTTTGAAGCTTTAATTGGGTACTTGTATCTAACCAAACAAAATGATAGACTAAAAGAAATACTAGAAAAGGAGTAATATTGTATGAATTATAATTTAGTACAAGATGCAAAGAATAAAATATATAATTCTGAATTAATGCTGTACATTAATCCAGAAAAAATAGAAAAAGCATTTAAAAAAATACATGTATATACTAATAAAGAAGAATTTATTAGTGCATATGGTAACAATTACGATGATTATGGTATATTAGAAGGATTTAACAGAAACGGAGAATCTTATATAGGACCAGATGCAACAGCACATACAGTAATACATGAAGTAATGCATACAATTTCTAGTAAATTTGATAGTAATGGACATAGAACAATAAATGGAATAGCAGGAAATAGAGAGAAGGGGTTTGGAATACAAATAAATGAAGGAATGACAGATTATTTGACATCTAAAATTAGTGGAGAAGAGCCAAGACATTATATCGAAGGACACAAATTATTTGCAAAATTAGAACCAATGATGATTAAATATACCAAAGATTCCAATATATTTATGCAAATATATATAAATAATGATATTAAATTTATACAAGATTTCTTAAATTATTTTGGTAAAGAAAATACATTTGAAGAATTATATGATAGATTTCTATATAAAGATGATAAAGAAATAGATAAGTTATTAAAGCCAGTAGAAAAAAATGTAAACAGATATGTAAAAAAAGTTGAAAGAAAAGAAAAATTAACTAATATATTTAATAAAACTAAAAATATTTTCTCAAGAAAGAAAGTCAAAATGTTAACTGAAGGCAAACAAGAGAATATACAACAAATAAATTCTCATGAACAATTTGTTAGTGATTACAATATAAATAATTTTAAAACTAATATGACAGAGAAAGACGAAGAAATGTATATGATATACAATAACAAAAATAAAGATAAACAACAAGAAAATTCGAATGAAAGTTTCAAAGATTTATAAAAATCTGCTTGACTAAATAAAGAAAAAATGGTATAAATATTAAAGTTACTTATGGCCCCTTGGTCAAGCGGTTAAGACGCCACCCTCTCAAGGTGGAATCATGGG
>CAYQBQ010000001.1:6640-41722 GCA_964415805.1 uncultured Clostridium sp. | reverse complement strand
TGGAAATTCAAGTCCTTTACTCTTGTGAATACTCATTATTCTAATAACATCATCATTTTCACCTATTATTTTTGCTGAGCTTAAATCACCTGAATTGATTTTTAGTTTTTCAATAAAGTTTATAAAATTGTATAATCCTTTAAAGCTTGCTGTTTCATATTTTTTAGCTCTTTCAAATAACATTTTTAAATTTGCTTGTCTTAAGTTTCCATTTGGCATTAACCCAACGTAATTATAATATCCTGTGTCTGAGTAAATCTTCCAAATCAATTCGTCTAGTGCTAGATATTCCTGTTCTTTTCTCCATGTATTAATCTGATTTAAAAAATTCTCTATTTTTTCTTTTAATTGTACATTAACATTAACTTTTGCTTTTTGCATACAATTATAGAAATTATCATATTTGTCTGATAAACGGATTTCTACAAGTTCGTTATCTGTAAATTTGCCTATGTTTGACCTCAAAACTGTTACAAGCGGAATGTCTTGCATAGGATTGTCTATTATTTTTAGTACACTCATAATTGTTTGAATTTCTATTGAGTCCAAATATTCTTGGTTACTATCTGCAAATACAGGCATATCGAGCTTTATGAGTTCTTGTTCATATATACTTGCTTTGTCTTTTGTTGATCTTAATAAAATCGCTATATCTTTATATGTTATATTTCTAAATGTCTCTTTTTTTCTATCATAAATTTGATATTTACTGTCTATTAAACTTTTTATTTTGTTTGCAACATATTTAGCCTCTATTTCAATATTTTCTAGATGTTCCAATTTTTCATCAGAGTCATCAGCTTTTTCTAAATATATATCTTTAGACATATCCTCTTCATTATTTTGTGTATCCTCTGGTCTAACATCAATTATATCAATTTCTGTTTTTAAACTCTGATTAATTTTTTTATAATCCTCAGCACCAAAATTTAAATACTCATCTTCGTTATAATCAACTTCTCCTAAGCTTTTGCTCATAATATCTTTAAAAATTAAATTTGTAAAATCAAGCACATTATCTCTACTTCTAAAATTCTTAAACAACTGAATTTTCATTCCAATGAGACAGTTGGGACGGTCTGAATTTGTCTCACTTTCCAGGTCATTTTCTGTCGAATTTTGTTTTTCGACATTGTTCGACATATTTATGAGACATTTTGTGTCCGTCCCAACTGTCTCAAATTTTGCATATTTATCTAAAAATAGCTTTGGCATGGCTTGCCTGAATCTGTAAATACTTTGTTTTACGTCTCCAACCATAAACATGTTGTTTCCTCTTGATATTGATGATAATATGAATTCTTGTACTAGGTTACTGTCTTGATATTCATCTATTGCTATTTCTTCAAATTTTTCTGTGTATTTTTTTGCAACTTCTGTTTTTATTATTTCTTCTTGAACTTCACCTTTTTCATTAGTTACCTTTTTTACATCTTTTACTAAAATGTTTAATGCAAAATGTTCTATGTCAGTAAAATCCACTATATTTTTGTCTCTTTTCTTTTTTGAAAATATTTCATCAAATTCTATAATTAAATTTTCTAATTTTTTTAAAATACTATACATATCATATATATCTTGGTTTGACTGTTTTGAATCTGATACAAATATTTTATCTATTTTTTTGCTGAATTTCTTTTTTACATTATCTCTTATTTTTTTAATTTCATCTTTTATTTCTGATTCGATTTTTTTTCTTGGCCATGTTATGAATTTTATATTTTGTGCTATCTCATAGGATTTGTCCCAATTATTCAAATTTTCCTTTAATATTGTTAATTGTTTTATATCTGATTCTATTGTTTGTTTAAATTCTTCTAAATCTGTTTCGTATTCTAATCCTTCTATGCTATCTGTAAGAATTGCTATGTCATCTATTAGCTCTTCTTGCATTTCTTCTAGTAATACTTTTCCCCATGGACTTTGGCTAAAATCTTTTTCTAATTCATCTTTTATATTGAACATTTCTATTTTTTCATTTAGCCATTTTAATGGATATGGGCTTGAACTTATATAACTATAAATGCTCAAAATTAGGTCTTTTAGAGGTGTGTCATCTCTATAACTTGTATATGTATTTACTAATTTTGTGAAATCTTTATCTTCTGAAAGATATTTATTTTCAAATAATTCATCTAATATTTCTTGTTTTAATAATTCTATTTCTGGTGTATCTGCAATTCTAAAATTTGGTGAAATATTATCTAGTTCATAAAAGTTATTTTTTACAACGTCTAAACAAAATGAATCTATTGTGCAAATACTTGCCATATTTAACAATGTTATCTGTCTTTGCAAGTTTTCATTTTCTGGGTCTTCATCTAATTTTTTGTATATTGCATCTAACACTCTTTCTCTCATTTCTGATGCAGCTGCATTTGTGAATGTTACAACTAACAATTTGTCTATATCAATATTTTCATTTATTGCTTTATTTATAATTCTTTCTACTAATACAGCTGTTTTTCCGGCTTCCAGCTGCTGCAGCTACTAATAGATTTGAATTTTTTTCATATATTGCTTGTTTTTGTTCTTTTGTCCAGTTAGGCATTAACTTTTATTCTCCTTTCACTACGCTTCGCTCCATCAATCATCATCCGAATTTTTGAACCAATGGGGAACCAATGGGGACGTTCTTAAATTGGTTCAAAGTATGGCATCATTAATAGATGAGCATTTTCTATATCTCCTGCAGTCTACTTTTCCGTGTAGATATGTTGATAATCTTTCTCCATTTATTAGATTTTCTTTTTGCTTTTTTGTAAGTTGTTTAATTTGATATTCTAGCTTACATGCTAATGATTTGTCCCTGCTTTTCCATACTGTTTCAAATTTTATTGCAGTATGTGATTTTGTGTATTTTGCTCCATTTTTGCTTTTTGTTTTGTGTTCATTTAGACGTTTGTTTAAATCATTTGTTATTCCTGTATAAATTGAGTTGTCTGCACATCTTATCATATATGTATAGTACATTTTTTTCACCTACATTAATTTTTTATATTTACGTTTTTCATGTTGATTTTAGCATACTTTATTTTGCTTTTCAATCTAATTTATTTAAAAGTCATAAATTTCTATCATTGCCTGTTACAGTTTAGTAAGGAATGGTTTTGTATAATGACAAAAGAGAAGTCATCGACTTCCCTTTCGTTTTAATTTTTAACCATTAACTTTATGTTATATTATTGTCAATATCTAGACATAACCTTTTTATATTCTTACATTTGCTGAATTATATTGATTTTAGTATTTTTGTCAATATTATTGACTAACTTTTTCATATCATTCCTATTTATTGCTATGCATCCATGAGTTGCATTATTATTACTGCAATGAAGAAATATTGCACTTCCTTTGTTAGGGATATTAAGAGGATTGCTCTTTATCTCTATTAAATATTCATATTGAATTGGATAATCAATTAAATGTTCCGCACTATTCCAATCTTTTTTTACTTTAGTTATATCAACTAATTTATTATAATAAATAGAATTGCTATCATCAACCCAATACATATTAGAATTTATTTTTGTATAACTATAATTTTCATTAGAAATTCTATCATGTGTTCCAAGCAGTAGACCCAAATTAAATTCACCAATTGGAGTACAACCATCTCCTTCTTTTTTGTTCAATGTTGGTCCATTTTTTCCTATAAATGCTGGTATTTCTATGTTGCATTTAGGAAATTTTAAAATTGTATTATTTGAATTAATTAAAACTATAATTTCATTATTTTGCATCTGGTCTCCTTTATATATTTAATAAAATTTTTTCTTAACTAAATTTATTTTTTTATCTTAAATTATTAATATCATATAGAAATTTCAATCAATTTAACAACGTCCCCAATGGTTTATGTTTATATATTATCATTTCTTATAGTCTCAATAATATTTTGTTTATTAATCTTGCTCATAGAATATCTCATAATAATACCGATAACAACAACCACAAATATCACTGCAACCGCAATTGCTTTATATGGTAAAACATATTCCATTTCTATACTATTTCTAAACACATTATACATACCATAAGATAACACTAATCCAATTGGTATACCAATAATCAAAGATTTAACACCATAAAAAATGCTTTCTAATCTAATCATTCTATTAAATTCTTTTTTGGTCATTCCTATTGATTTAAGCATTGCAAATTCTTTTTTTCTTAAATTCATATTTGTAGTTATAGTATTAAAAATATTTGTTATTCCAATTAATGTAATTACTCCAATAAATCCATATAAGAATATTGAAACAACTAATACAACTGCATTTTCAGCTCTGACTGATTCTTCCATATTAAATGTACGTAAATTAGAATCAGTAAGATTATTATCATTTTTATATTGTTCAACTTCTGCATCTAATTTATCAACATTATTTGACTGTGAATACAAAGTCGCAGATACATATCCTGTTTTATTTATAAATTCTTCACTTACAATAAAATATGCATGAGGGCTATATAATTGTTCTACTCCATTTGGTCTTTCTTCTGTTCTTGCTACTATTTTGATATTATATTCCTTGTCTCCTATTTTTCCTGTAACAGTATCTCCATTTTTCCATGTGTACATACTACCTTGAATTTTCTTTCCTTTTTCGTCTGTATTGATATTGTTATCAATTAAAATTGCTCCATCTTTGTATGTCTCATAATCTCCACCTATTTTTTTCAAAAATGCATCATATGCATTTTTGCTTAATGAAATAATATTTATTGCATCTATTTGTTTTTCATCAGAATCCGAATCTGAATATCTTGTTTTTATATCTTTTCCATAGTCAGTTAATTCTGCTTTGTGTTTTTCATCCATATTCATTTCAAATGTATTACTTTTATTTATTGATACATCTCCTACATCTGGCAAGTTTGATATGTCTGTTAACATTTTTAAGTTTTTTTCTTGTTCTTTTGCATATTCTTCTGTATCTTCAGGTGATGCAGTTGTATAAGCATATACTACATAATTATAATTTCTTTCTGTATAATATGCACTTGACATTTTAAATCCATATTGTATAAAACTTGATATTGCAATAAATATTACAACACTTACTATTATGGAAATTACTGTTGTCCTATATTTTTTCTTACTTCTTTTTAAGTTTTTGTATGCAATTTCTCCACCTGTTTTAAATATTTTTGTTATTATTTTTGGACATTTTATTTTCTTAGCTTTTAATTGTACATCTTCTGAACTTCTTATTGCTTCAATTGGTGTAATTTTTGATGCTTTTTTTGCAGACCTTCTGCAAGATAACCATATTGTTACAACTGATACAATTATACTTACGACTATTGCTGGCCATGATATTCCATATGTTAGTAAAGTCCCACTTGATACATAATCTTTTAATATGTAATTTACTACATTTACTAATATATAAATTGCAAATATTCCACTTAAAATTCCTAAAGGTATTCCTATAATTCCTAATATAAAACCTTCAAAATAAACACTTTTTTTGATTTGTTTTTTTGTTGCTCCAATGCTTGAAAGCATTCCATATTGTTTTAATCTTTCTGTTATTGATATTGCAAATCCATTTCTAATAACAAATACACTTGATACTAGAACAATTCCCATTATGAATGCTCCTAGTCCATAAATTGTTCTTAGCATTTCGTCATCTAAGCTTGCACCTTGATATGATAATAATTCTTTATTTATATTTAATTCATATTTATAACTTTTATATGTACCATTTAATCCTATAAACTTTGTATATTCGCCATTATCTGTCGCCTTTACCATTTGGTTTATACTTTCTGTATTTTTTACATAATCCTTTGGATTTGTATATAAAACTGCTATATTTGCTTTTTTATTTATTGTTTGCATTTTTGTGATAACTGTAAACCAGTCTACTTCATAAGGTTCAACTGCAACAGTTGGCCTTTCTATTATTCCGACTATTTTATATGTTTTTTGACCTAAATCTCCAACATTTAATGTTATAGTATCCCCAACTTTGTAATTTGTCTTGAATTTTTCATTAATTCTAGTTGAAATTGCAAGTTCACTATCATTTTCTGGTAATCTACCATCTTTTACATTTATAGCCATATTATTTAAAAACTTGTCATTCATTGAAATAATATTAACAAGTGGCTTTTCTTCTTCTCCTGTTGATGTTTTTCCATTTGTTAAATAACTATATCCTAATTCTTCTGATAAGTAATAATCTTCCACTCCTCTATTTTCTTCAATATATTTAAGTTCACCTTTTGGAACATTATATAATATTGCATGATAATTTCCTTGACTATTTTTTGCAGTTTCTACAAATGTATTTTGAAAACTTGTTATAAGCCCTGCTACCCCACAGATTAAAGCTGTTGATAAAATAATACCAATTATAATTACAATTGACCTTTTTTTGTTTAGCTTTAAATCTTTTACACTCAATTCATTTAAAACTTTCATTATTTTCCAGTCCTTTCATCTTTAATTATTTTTCCATCATCAATTGTTATAACTCTATCTGCTTCTAATGCAATTTTTTCGTCATGTGTTATAACTATAACAGTTTGATTATACTTTTTATTTGAAAGTCTTAATAATGAAATAATCTCTTCACTTGCCTTTGAATCCAAGTTTCCAGTAGGTTCGTCTGCAAGCATTAATGCAGGTTCATTCATCATCGCTCTACCAATAGAAACTCTTTGTTGTTGACCTCCTGATAATTGGTTTGGCAAATTATATTTTCTTTTCTCAAGTCCTAATGTTTTTAATAAATCATTTAAT
The DNA here is from genome assembly GCA_964415805.1 of uncultured Clostridium sp. Taxonomy (GTDB): domain Bacteria; phylum Bacillota; class Clostridia; order TANB77; family CAG-508; genus CAG-269. The sequence goes on along the minus strand of CAYQBQ010000001.1, from coordinate 34,962 downwards.
CTTCTTTCATCAACATTTCTTCCATCTAATTTTGTTGGCAATGTGATATTTTCTGCAACATTTAGAACTGGTATTAAGTTATAAAATTGATAAATTAATCCAATTTGTCTTCTTCTAAAAATAGCAAGATTATCATCATTTAAAGTGTAAATATCTTTTCCATCTATAAAAACTTTACCTGATGTTGGTCTGTCTACTCCACCAATTAGATGTAATAATGTAGACTTTCCACTTCCACTTGCTCCTATTATTGCAACAAATTCTCCTTTTTGTACAGAAAACGATACGTTATCTACTGCTTTTACTTGATTTTCTCCTTTTCCATATGTTTTGTTTAAGTTTTCTACTCTTAATATTTCCATATTCTTCCTCACTTTCTTTTTTGTATCTAAGTGTACATTTTTCTTTGTTGTATTTAGTATAATTTTTGAAAGTGACTTTTAGGTGACTTTTTTACTATAAATTTTGTCACTTTTAAATTTTTTGGTATAGAAAAAACTATGAAGACTTAGTTTTTCTCCATAGTTCTAGATTCTTATAGCTTTTATAATTATTTTTGTTTCTACTTGATTTTATTATAACACTCCTCTATAATTTTATATCTTATATTGATTATTTCTTTATAAAATTCTTTTCTTATATTAGACATACAAGATACTCCATCTATAAAGTTATTTATTTTAATAATATTTATGTCTTTAAACACTCTAATAATAGCTTTATGGCATTCTTCATTTTTGGTATATCTTAAATATGTCATATAGTTTATTTTTTTACCATTTTTTTTTAAACAAGAATAACAATTTATAGCTAAGTTCTTTATTTCATTTTCCTTTAACTTTTCCATTTCATTATCATCTATCATTGGATTTAAGCAAGAACCACAGTCATATATTGGTGCAAACTCTACTTCTTTAGTTTGATTATCTACTAAGAATCCCCAGTTTCCATTGTGTCTGTCTGTGTTTCCTATTAAAGCATCTATGATGAACATATCCCAAAATTTTTCTTTGATTTTAGTTGAATTTATTATTTTATTTTCATCTAATACATTTAAAATATCTGATAATTCTGTTTCAATTTTTTTGTCTGGATTTGTACTTAATGCAAGATTTTCAAATTCATATAAGGTTTTGCTTGAATCTGTAAAATCCTCACATGCACATACTATTTTTTCTTTTTCATTATATTTGTATATTCCTAAAATCGTATTTTGAGTTGGAAATCCTACAATTTTAAAAATGTTACTTCCTATATATTCAGAGAATGCATTGTTTATATATGATATGTTTTTATTTTTTTCTCTTATTGGGTCTGGAAACTTGACTAAATATTTTTTATTTTCATATATGAGTGTTTTCTTTTTTTCAGAGCCCTTATAATTATTTAGTTCTTCCTTGCAATTTGTAAAATTAATCATTTATATTTCTCCTTATTCATTTTATCATAATTCAAATTTTTTGTACTTTACCTTTATAATTATATCATAAATTTATTCAATGTCTACCCTATTTTTGTTTTCATCATATTCCAGTACAATATGCTGTTTTTAGTAATGATGTAAAGAACCTTAATATCCCTGCAGTAATTTTGTTTATTGTTATTTCTTTAACAAATTTTGTTAATTGCAAGTAACAAGTTTTTATTTTATATACTGGATATATGATAAAATTAATTAACTCAAAACTTTATACTTTTAGGTTTTATATTCATTTTTTAATTATTTTTTCTATATTTGAATTCTCTAATTTCACAATTTTTTATATGAGCACTCTGAACATGTCCATTTTCACCAATTCCATTAAAATATGCGTTAATTGCTCTACAAGTTCCACCATGTGTGACTAGCAAAATATTTTTATCTTTATATTTCTCTTGTATCTCATCCAGTAAATTCCATACCCTTTTGCATATAGTTTGTATTGGTTCTATATCTTTTTTATTCCAATTTAAATAATAATTATTTATTATATCTATATCCTCATTATCAACTATACCTGGCCTTTCCTCTTTCGTTGTTCCCTCAACTTCGCCACAGCCTCTTTCTATTAATCTTTCATCAATTATAATGTTACATTTTGTTTCTTCATTTATTATTTCCGCTGTTTTTATTGCTCGTTTCAAAGGTGAACATATTATCAAATCTATATTATAATTTTTTAATTGTACTTTTGTATTTTTTGCTTGTTCTATTCCTGTGTTGTTTAACTCTATATCCGTTCTTCCTTGGCATTTTCCTGCTACATTCCAGTCTGTTTGTCCATGTCTTACTACATATAATTTCATTTTTTCTTCTCCTACATTTTACATTTATTAAACTTTCTATTACTTCATATACTTAATCGCAAATTCTGTACCTTTGTCAAGTTCAGATTTACAACTTATCATACCATTATTTTTTTCAATAATATTCTTTGCTAATGCCAGTCCAATACCGACACTATTTTCTGAAGAATTTTGCCCCTTATAAAACCTTTCAAATATGTGTTTTAAATCTTCTTTTGAAATTCCTTCCCCTTCATCTTTTATTGTTATTTTTGTAAATAAAGTATTTTCTTCATATCTAATATAAACTTTTCCATTGTCTTTGTTATGTTCAATACAATTTTTAATAATATTTGTAACCGCTTCTTGTTGCCACTTGTAATCTCCAATAAACGAAGCGCTCTCGTCTCCTTCAATAACTATTTGTTGATTTTTTATTTCAATTGGTATCTCTAGATTTTTTATAATTTCATCTATAAATCTTTTTAGATTAATTTTCTCTTCATAAAATTGTACAACATTTGCATCTAATTTTGACAATTTTAACATTGATATAACAAGCCAGTTTATCCAATCAATTTGTTTGCTGATTTCAAATATAAATTTTTGTTTTGTGTTTTCATCCATATTGGGGTTGTCTTTTAAGTTGTCTAACATTATAGTTATTGATGTTAAAGGTGTTTTTAATTGATGTGATATATCCTCAACTGACATTTTCAAATTTTCCTTGTCTTTTTTCGATATTTCACTTTCCTCCTTAAGCATAACTGTGATTTTATATAATTCATTTTTTAAATTACTTAGTTCATCTTCACTGTTTTCGTTTATGTCTAACTCATATTTTTTGTTTTTTATTTTGTTTATGTATTGTGTGATTTGGTTTATTTTTTTGTCTCTTCTTTTTAAATATTCAAAAATAATAAACGTCCATAAAATGCTAAATACTATGATTAATATAATGTTTAATGTCAAATTTTGTTTCATTTGATTTTGTACTGTTATTATGGAATTGGCTTCGTTTATATTAATTCCGTATTTTTTAAGTTCGTCTTGTCCTTTTTGATATTCTTCTGTATCTTGTTTTGAGTTTAATGTTTTTATTATTGTTCTTGTATCTATTCCTGGTTCATGTTTTATAATTGTTCCTATTATTTCTGCTATTTTTTGGTTTGCTGTTATTGTTACTTTTTTGTACTGGTTATATGTTTGAAGTGTAATTACTATGCTTGTTAATATTGTTAATATTATCATTGGTAGTATCAGGTATTTTATATTTTTGTTTTTTAAATGTTTCATTTTAATCTCCTATCCTATATCCAAGTCCCCTAACAGTCTTAATAATTGAATCATCTCCTAATTTTTCTCTAATTCTTTTTATATAAACTGTCAAAGTATTATCATTAACAAAATTTCCAGCAATATCCCATATTTTTTCTAGTAGTTGTTCTCTTGTAATTAATTTATTTTGATTTGTAAACAACATAAGCAATATTCTATACTCTAAACTTGTAAAAATAATCTCCTCATTATATTTGTATACTTTTGCTGATGTTGTATCTATTTTGATGTTTTTGTATTGAATTATATTACTGTTTTCTTCTTTTTGACCATATCGTCTTAAAACTGATTTTATTCTAGATATCAATTCTCTTGTTCTAAATGGTTTTACGATATAATCGTCTGCTCCCAAATCAAGTCCTAGTACTATGCTTGTTTCTTCATCTTGTGCTGTTAGGAATATTACTGGTATATCTTGTTTTTCTTTTATTTCTTTGCATATGTCAAATCCGTTTCCGTCTGGTAATGATACATCTAGTAGTACTATGTCTATTTGTTCTTTTGTTATTTTTTCTTTGCTTTCTGCTACATTTTGTGCTGATATTACTTGGAAGTTTTCTTGTTCTAATGTATATTTTAGTCCCATTATTATTGTTTGGTTGTCTTCTACTAATAATATTTTTTTCATAGTTTTTTCCTTCTTAATTTTTGTTTTTTATATGTTATACTATATCATATCTGTTGTGAAAACAAAAGGGTGTTTTGGATCTTTTTGTGTTATGTACAAAAAAGGAATGATTAGTTATCATTCCTTTTGATTTTTTCTATTTTTTCAACTCTCGTGGCATGGTTAATAGCACTAATTCTATCCATTTCCATAAAAAATTTTTAATATTTCTTTATAAAATGGATATTTTTTATTATTTATTTCTTTTTTTGCTTCTTCCACATCATATTTTACATATAGTTGCTCATATTCAATTTTATCTTTGTTTACAGTCAATATTCCTGCATTCGCAATATTACTTGCTAATGGACATCCTAGACTTCCTGGATTTATGTACCACTTATTTCCATTATTATTTACACTTATTGCATGTGTATGACCATAAACAAATATATCTGCTTGAATTCCATTAAAAATTTTCTCATTTTCTTTTATTGTTGCATTCTTAGTATGTTTTATATATTCTCCATTCTTATCTATAGGATAATGTATTATATAAATTCTTTTTCCTTCAATTTCTATTTTTGAATATATTGGAAGTTCTTTTAAAAATTTTGTTGAAGTTTCACTTACTTGTGTTTTAGTCCACTCGTGATTTTTTATTTCTTCTGGATTCATTTTTCTTCTATTATCATGAACTCTTTGTGGCAACCCATCTAATAAATATTGCTCATGATTTCCTTTTACTGCTATTACTTTACCTTTATATTTCAATAATAATTTTATTGTTTCTTCTGGGCATGGTCCTATTCCTATTATATCTCCACAACATATTATTTTATCTATATTTTCTTTTTCAAATTCTGATAATACTGATTTTAATGCAACTAAATTTCCGTGTATATCTGTTATTATTCCTAATTTCATTTTATTCTCCTAATTTATAATGATATTTTTGTACCAAACTCTTTTTCAAACCATTTATTCAAACTTCTTCTATTTTTAAAAATAAAAATATTTTTATTTTGATTTTCCCTTAATATATCCTTCACAAATCGTGCCTTTTCTTTATCCCAATTAATTGCAAACCTTATAAATTTTAATTCTAACTTTTCTTTACATCCTGGCATTTCCGGTCTATCTTTCCCTTTTAATTTGAAGTATCTTGAAAATATTCCTTTTAACCTAGCTAGTGTTGAATAATTAAGAAATACTACCATATCAGATTTTTCAACTCTTTGTTTCAGTGTTGTTTTGTAAGTACCATCCATCACCCATTTAGGTTCTTCTATTTTATTTAAAATGATATTGTCTCGTTCCTTACTATTTCGTTTTTTCCAATTTTCTAAATGTTCTATTGAATCTATATGATATACTGGTAAATTTAATACTTTACCCAAATTTTTAGCTAATGTGCTTTTTCCAGTTCCTGGTCCACCTACTATTGTAATTTTATTTATATTTTCAAACATAACTTATACCTCCACACAATTTTAAACATATTTCGACATAAATAGTGAGACAGATTTGCACCGTCCCAATTGTCTCATTTTACAAATAAAGTTCTTATTTTTTTAATTACATAATGGCTGCCACCACTACTATTATTTTGTGTATTTTCTACCATACCTATAATAAGCATATCATTTACATTTGGGTTACTAGCAGAATAGTCAACTGTGAAGCAGTCAAACCATCCTAAAGTGCCACTTTCTGTATCTGTGCTTGTAGTTTTTAATTCTGCTGTTCCTGTTTTTCCGGCAATCGTAACACCCGGTACTTTCATGTCAGTTGCTGTTCCTTCTGGATTTTCTACAACTTGTATCAAGTCATTTTTTACTGTATTTGCTGCATCTGATGTGAATGCGTTTTCTTTTAAATATTCTGTTTTTCCATTTTCGTATTCAATATATGGTTTTACCATGTTTCCGTTGTTTGCAAATGCTGAGTATATTGATGCCATATGTATTGGGTTTACTAATATATCGCCTTGGCCATATCCTGAATCTGCTAATTTCTTTTCATTCATATCTGCTTTTTCTGAATTTGAATATTGTGATTTTTTAAATGTTAATGGAAATTTAATTGTTTGGTCAATGTTTTCGTTAAATCCTAATTTGTCTAGTCCTGAACAGAATGTATCTTTTCCGATTTGCATTGCTGCTTGTCCAAAAAATATGTTGTCAGAGTGTATTAATGCATTTGCTATATTTTTTGGTCCATTATATGCTGTTAATGTTGTTATATAGACATCTCCCCAGCTTGAATTTTTTTGCCATTTTAGTCCTGAATAGTTAAATGTTGTGTCTGTTTTTAATTTTCCACTTGTTAAGCCTATTGCTGCGGTTATTGGCTTAAATGTTGATCCTGGACAATAGCTTTGTAAAAATCTGTTGTATAATGGTTTGCTAGCATCATTATTAAGTTCATTCCATTTATCAGTTGTCATTCCTAGTACAAAGTCATTTGAGTTGTATGATGGTGTACTTACTGTTGCAAGTAATTCACCTGTTGTTGGATTCATAACTACAAAAAATCCCTTGTCTGTTTTCATTTGATCATATAGATTCTTTTGTATTAAACTGTCAATTGTTAACTTGACATCTGTTCCATCTTTTTTCTCTTGTGTTGCTAAAGTTTTTAACTTATTACCATTTTCATCTGCTATATAAATTTCTGTTCCATCAACACCTCTTAAAGTATCTTCATATGCTTGTTCTAAACCTGCTTTTCCAATAATGCTACTTGAATTATATCCTTTTCCTTCTTTTTGTTTTAATTCTTCTGCACTTATTGCTTGCACATAACCGATTAAATGTGCTGCTTCTTCACCTAATGGGTAAACTCTTGCATCAACACTTGTAATTTTGATTCCAGATATTTCTAGTAATTGGTTTTTTAGTTCTGTATTATTTGCTGAAATCTTTTTTATTGGCACAAATGTATCATCTTTAACATATGAAGCTGATATTTGTGTATTTATGTAATCTGTTGATACACCTGTTAACTCTGATATTTTGCTTATACTTTCTTCTTTGTTTTCTCCTAATTTTCCTGGTACGATTCCAACACTTGAAATGCTTCCATTCTCAGCAAGTTTTTCACCATTTCTATCTAAAATCTCTCCTCTTTTTGCTGATAAAGTAGAAACTCTTACCTTATCTGTTGCTCTTAATTCTGGAAAAATCATACTAGAAGACCAGCTTATTTTATAATCTTTGTCTCCCTTTACCAATTTTGCAGTGTTTGTAAAAGATATTGTCCCTGCTGATGTAGACATACTTTCATCGTATCTGATGCTATATGTTTTACCATCTTTCGTTGTTTCGGATGGCATGATTTTTATGTCATATGCATCAATTCCTTCATATATGTTTTTATTTCTTTTTATGAAATCTTCTTGTGATATTTGTGATTTTGAATACTCTGAAATCATGCTATACATCTCTTCATATTTTTGTTCATTTAATAATGATATATATGTGCTTAGTGCTTCCTCAGGTTTTGGAGCTTTCTTGTTTATTATAAATATTGCTCCCACTATAACTGCTATTGCTAGTATTATTACTATTGCAATTATTACTGTTTTTTTGTTTTTCATAAAATACATCTCCTGACAATTTTTATTTTTATCATAATATCATAACATTTTTTATTTTTCAATATATTCCAAAATATCCCCAGGTGTACACTCCAAAACCTCACAAATTTTATCTAATGTAGAAAATCTAATTGCCTTACCTTTATTGTTCTTTAATATAGAAAGATTAGCATTTGTAATTCCTATCTTTTGTGCTAATTCATTTGATGACATTTTTCTTTTTGCCATCATTACATCTAAATTAACTATTATTGCCATCTTAACTCTCCTTTTTCAACTATATTGTTAAATCATTTTCTTCCTTATTTTCTATTGCGGTTTTATAAATTTCTTTTAACACTATCAATCCAATTCCTAATATAAGAAATATCATCGCTGTAATAATAGCGAAAAATATGTAAGCTACAATTGCTGAGTATTCAAATTGGACTATTTTACTTGGCATTACAATTACATTAATTCCATATATAATTCCAATTACAATAGAACAAATTGAAGTTATTAAAAATCTATTTTCTATTTTCCTACTAAAAACTTCACCTTTTTCTAATGCACTAAATATTTTTATAAATTGATATAACATTACTAATGCTGGGATTCCTGATAAATAAATGCATATTATTGTTGTTCCTAATGGCTCATTCAAAATCATCTGTTTGAAATTCACATCACCCTGATTTTCTATAACAATTGGCACTGTAATTATTGATGCAATACATATTGCAAATATTATTATTAGAAATATTTTTATCATTGAAGATATACTTCTATTTCCAGTTATTTTCATAATTTATACTCCTATCTGTTAAGTCTACATTTTCTAGTAATGACTCAACCCTTGATTTTGATAAATTCCATTCAGCAAATGATGGTTTATAATTTTTTCCATATTGTAGTTTATACCCTCTTAAATTAGTTCTTACACTTGATTTAAGATTTACTAGATACTCTTTAGCATCAGCTGATAAGCCTTCTTCTTTCTCATTTAATATTCTTAGTTGCTCCTCAATTGAATCTGTTCCAGTTATTTCTTTTAAATAGTAATAGTCAATAGATTCGTTTTCTATATCTGCTAGATATTTATCTATATTGTTTCTAGCAATTATCTTATCAATATTTATAAAATTTAAGGCAACATACATTATAATAGCAATTTGTATTGTAGTTTTAAATGTATTTATTTTTTGACCACAAATCCTTGCTAATATTGGTATTAATACTAAAATTTCTGTCATCAATGTAAAATATACAAATAATCTTAAATATGTATATCCATATTCTTGTTCATATAAGTGCATTCTGAATGCCGCTGAAATTACAATTATTATTGTAAAAATTATTAGCATTATTTTTATAAATTTATTCTTTTCTTCATTTTTTCTGCAAATATGTAATAATGCAAAATTTATAAACGAAACAAACATCAATTGAAAGAATCCTGTTCTTGCATATGTTGCATAGTCAAAATCTGCTGTTCTTCCTGCATTCATAAATAAATACTTAAATTGAATTACGCTAAATAATAAATAAATTATGTTTAGCGATACTAACAATATTTTTATTGTTAAATCACTTAATTTTATTCCTGTTGAATTTTCTTCTTTTTCTTCGTACTTCTCACTTTTAGCAAATGCTATTATAAATCCTGAAATATATATAAACACTATGGCTATTACCATAATTCTTCCTAGTAAGTCATTTATTGTTTTTATTTCTAGAATTTTTGATATTGATTTTGTAAAGCTACTGAATATACTTCCAAATACACTATCTGCTGAAGATAATAGAAAGATTATAACCAAGATTACAGGTATTGCAATCAATAATGATTTTCCTACTTTTTTAACACTTTCTGATTTATTATTTTTATTTTCTTTTTGCTTTTCAAAAAATTCATCCATATCAAAGTCACTTATAAAATCAAATAACACTGCAAATGGTTTAAATATCTTACTTAAAATTTGTCTTATAAATTTATATTCTGTTACTTTCGTCTTAGTAACGTTCATACACATTATCACAAATAATGCTAATATAACTGGTCCATTTAGGATTTTAAAAAATGTATTGTTAAATATAAAATATGTTAATCCTAATAATTCTATTGGTATTGCCCATAATATTCCTTTTTTATTTTTTAGCATTTTTTTTTCTTTTAAATTGTATATTATTAAAATAATTGTTGCAGTCAAAAATATTGCTATTGATATTCCTGGGCTTTTATGCCAAAAAAGTATTGACTGTAATATACTTAAAAATAAACTACTGTATAAAATCTTTTTCATAATTTTATCTCCTTTTATAGGATTTGGGGACGGGCCTAAATTCCTATTTTTTAAATTTATAGTTATAGTTTACATTAAGTATTATTATTTGTCAATACTTTTTTATTGTTTTTCGATATTTCATTATAAACCAATAAGTGGCGTTCTTAAATTTTGAACCAATGGGGACGTTCTTAAATTGGTTCATTAAAATAAGTTTAAAAGTTCTTCTTTATCTTGTACCCCTACAAGTCTTTTTTCTTCTTTTCCATTTTTGAAAACTATTAAAGTTGGTATACTCATAACATTATATTCAACTGCTATATCTGAATTCTCATCAACATTTAATTTTCCAACTTTAGCCTTGCCATCTAGCTCTGTTGCCAACTCTTCAACTATTGGTGCCATCATTTTACAAGGTCCGCACCAATCTGCAAAAAAATCTACTAATACTGGTTTTTCTGAATTTAAAACCTCTTCTTCAAAATTTTCTGAACTTATTTTTAATTCCATTATAATTCCTCCTTTTCATTTAAAACTGCTAATCCTGCCTTTGTTCCTTCATACACAGCCTTTGAAATTTGATATAGTCCACCTGTGCAGTCCCCGGCAAGCAAATAGCCCTTTAATTGATGTTTCCATATATTGATTAACAACAATTTTGTCCTTTTCAATTTTTGCACCGAGTTTTTTTTGCAAAGTCTATACTTCCTGCAACTCCCTGTGCGATAAATATTCCATCAATTTTCATTTTTGTATCATCTTTGAAGTCTATTTCTTCTACTTTGTTCTCTCCGTCTAACCTCTCTTACTTCTTTTGTAATAATATTGATGTTTTCTGCTCTATATTCTGGTGCTATCTTGCCATTTGTTAAAATTGATATTGATTTTGCAATATTTTGTAAATCCATCGCTTCCGATATTGCATAGTCCCCATTTCCTATTACTGCAACATCTTTATTTTTATAAAAGAACCCATCACAAATTGCACAATAACTAATACCTTTTCCTTCGTATTCAGCTATATTTTTAATGTTAGGTCTGCTTTTTTTATTTCCTGTTGCAAGTATAACTGACTTTGCTTTAAATTCATTATTCAGAGTTTGAACTTTAAATATTTGCTGTTTTACCTTTGAATAATCAATTTGAATATTAGTAACCTCGTCTTTTAATAATTCTGCACCAACATTTTGAGCCTGACTAATTCCTATGTTGTACAAATCTTCACCTTTTATACCATTTTCAAAGCCATAATAATTTTCTATTTTTGACGCTTTTTCCAGTGATGATTTTTCTTTATATATTATTAACGTTTTTAAATTTCTTCTGACCGTATATAAACTTGCAGATATTCCAGCAGGTCCAGCTCCTATAATTATTACATCATACATTTTATCACCTCTTAAATACGCTTATTTAATTTTTATAATTTTCTTATTTTATAATAATTCCTAATAATTTTGATAACTCTACAGCTTGAAATTGATTTACTATAACGCCTTTTAAATCTTCTCTATCAACAACTATGCCATCAATATTACAAGTAGAAAAATCTATACCCTTCAAATTTGTTCTAAACATTTGAGACTTATATAAGTCACATTCATTAAACTTGATATTTTTCAACTTGCATTCTCCAAATGATGTAATTTGTAAATTATCTTCCTCAAAAATTGTTTCTTTTATATTTGAGTTTGATAAATTTGAATATTCTAAATTTGATTGGTTTATTTTGGTCTTATAAATGCTTGTATCTACAAGTTTTGTGCCTATAGCTTTGCAATTTGTAAACGTGCATTCTACAAAATTTGATTCGCTAAAATCTGTATTTGAAAAGTCGCAGTCTTTAAATGTTACATTTGTAAAATAAACATTTATAAACTTTGATTCTATACATTTACAATTTTCAAATATACAATTTGTAATTTCTATTTTCTCTGTATTTATAGTTTCACCACAATTTTTAAATTTATATCCTCTTATATCATTTTCTCTGTTAATTTCTTGGATAATTACATTCTCTATTTCTTCTGTTTTTTTGTATTCCATTGTTTTATTCCCCTTTTGAGACAAGTGGGACAGTCCAAATTTGTCTCATAATTTTGTCGGATTTTGTAATTTTATTAATTATATTTAGTCATCTTTATAAATTTTTATCTTAGAATATTGATATTACTTTTGGTACAAATATTATTAATCCTATAATAGCTGATGCTATTGCTGAAACTAATACAGCTCCTGCAGCAACGTCTTTTGCAATTTTTGCTTGTTCATTTATTTCTTTTGTTATTAAATCTACTGTATTTTCTATTGCTGTATTTATTAATTCCATTGATATTACTAGTCCAAACAATGCAATGCAAATTATCCATTCTATTTTACTTATTTTTAACAGTATTCCAAATATTATTACTAATATCATTATCGCTATATGTATTTTCATGTTTTGTTCTTCTTTTATTCCCCTGAATATTCCTTCAAATGCATATCTAAAACTTTTTAAAAATTTTTTCATATTTATGTTCCATCCTTTTCTAAATCTTAACATTTTTTAATTATTACATATAGTAACAAAATATTCCTATTAAAATTAATGCATTTCCTAAAATTTTCTTTTTTGTAATTTTTTCACCTAAAATTCTATTACTTAAAATCATAACAAAAATATACCCTAATGATTCAATAATAGGTTCATTTTTGTATGATACACCTTTTAATCCTAAAACTACAAGAACTGTAGAAAGTACCATTAATCCATATCCAGTTATAACATATACATTAAAATATTCTTTAAAAATTGAACTGTAAGTTTTTGAAGCACTCTTTTTTAATATAATTTGAGAAATGGAACTTACCAGAACTGCTAAAATTAATAAAACTATATATTTACTCATTTTCACTATTTACTATAATTGTACCTATTATTACAATTATTACTCCTATTATATTTTTTATTGTTATTGTATCATTAAAAATTAAAATTGCCCATATGATTGACCATAGTAATCCCATTGCTTTATTTGCATACGCAACAGAAATATCAAATTTTTTTATCAATTGTTGCCATATTATCGCATACAAACCTAATATTAACATTTCTATTCCATAAAATAATATAAACTTAAAAGATAAAAATTCTTGTCCTGATGCAAATTTAGCAAAAACCGTTGATAATGTATATATTGCAATGACTAATTGAAGTATAAATATATCTCTTAATTTTATTTTCTTCTTTATTTCTTTTTCTGTGTCCATTTTGCATTTCCTTTCTATTCAGCTAAAATATAATACCCATATCTTGTGGAACTATCTATAATTTCATGTGAATTAATTCTATCTATTGGGCTAATATAATAAATATTTTCAGGTCTTTCTTTTTTTATTTTCTCTAATTCCTGTATATCTTTTTCTGTAAAAATAAATTTTATAATTGCTTTTTTTGGTTTTACTACTTTGGTAAAATCAGGTTTATTACCTAATCCCACATCTATCACCATTTTTAAAAAGTCATAACCTGTTGAAATTTGCACTAAATCTGAACCTATGCAGTCTCCTCCCATTCTTGCACCTATTTCAATAATTTTGATATCTCCATTAGGTGTAATTTTAAATTCAGTATGTGATGCTCCATTTTCTATTTTTAAACTGTTTAATCCTTTAACAACTTCTTTTTCTATCTCTGAAATCATTTCTTTGCTAAGTCCAGCAGGTTGAATATGCCCTGTTTCTATAAAATGTGGTGCTCCTGTTGTTTGTTTTCTAGTTACAGTTAATAATATATGATTACCTTCATACGAAATGCATTCAGCACTAAATTCATCTCCATCTATATATTCTTCTACTATTGCTTTTTTCTCAAACGATGTATTTATTGCTTCACTTATCGCATTTTTTAATTCATCTATTTTAGTTAAATCCTCAATTTTTGTAATAGATCTACTTCCAGATCTATCTGTTGGCTTTACTATTATTGGAGTTTTCATATTTTTTATTTTTGATATTTCCTCAAAACTTGTTAGCTCAACAAATTGAGGTACAGCTACTCCATTTTCTTTAAACGCTTTTCTCATTTCGTATTTGTTAGTAGATATTTTTGTACATTCCAAACTATTGCCTGTAAGTTCCAAATTATTTGTTAAGTAATTTACAGTGATTGTAGCTAAATCTGATGCAACTGAAATTACAGCATCTGGTTTTATTACTTTACATTTTTCTAGAATTTGTTCTTTTTCTACAATGCTTATTGGATAAAAGAAATCTGCATATTTTGCTCCAACAGCTCCTTCTTTCCATGCAAATACATGCGTTTCATATCCTAATTCTTTTGCCTTTATAATTAATGGCATCTGAAAATTATTTGCTCCTATTATTACAACTTTTTTCATCTTTATTTTTCCTTTTTCAATATATTATTTATAAAATTCTATAATTTTACTTATTACCTCATCTTGATCTTTTCTTGTTAATTCATAATACATAGGTAATCTAACTAGTTTTTCGCTTTCTATAGTTGTGTACTTATCCTCTCCATGAAATACTCCAAATTTCTTTCCTGCAGGCGACGTATGTAATGGAATGTAATGAAAAACAGCTTGTATTCCATTTTCTTTTAAGTATTTTATTAATTCTGTTCTTTCCTCTAAATTTTTTGTTTTTATGTAAAACATATGTGCATTATGTTTGCTATATTCTGGGAGATATTGTATTTCTATTTTTCCTTTTTCTTCTAATTCTTTTAAATTATTTGCATAATAGTTCCATGCAGATAATCTTATATTATTTATTTCATCTGCCTTTTTTAATTGAGGATACAAATATGCACAATTAAGTTCACTTGGCAAATATGATGAACCATAATCTACCCATGTATACTTATCTATTTCTCCTCTAAAAAATTTATTTCTATTTGTTCCTTTTTCTCTTATTATCTCTGCTCTTTCTATTAATTTAGAATCATTAATTGAAATTGCTCCACCTTCGCCCATACTATAATTTTTAGTTTCATGGAAACTATAACAACCAAGGTCTCCTATAGTTCCTAGATACTTTTCTTTATATTTTGCCATAAATCCTTGTGCTGCATCTTCTACAACTTTTAAATTATGTTCTTTTGCTATTTTCATTATTTTATCCATATCTGGTGAAATTCCCGCATAATGTACTACCACAATTGCTTTTGTCTTTGACGTTATTGCTTTTTCTATTTCATTTTCATCTATATTCATTGTTTTAGGGTTAACATCTACAAAAATAACTTTTGCTCCTACCATTACAAATGCATCTGCTGTTGATACAAATGTATATGACGGCATAATTACTTCATCTCCATCTTTTATATCTAATAATATTGCAGCCATTTCTAATGCTGAAGTTCCTGATGTTGTTAATAAAATTTTGTTGCTATTAAATTTTTTTTCCATCCAATTACTACATTTTTTTGTAAATTCTCCATCTCCACATATTTTTCTGTTATTAATTGCTTCTTTTATGCAATCAACT
Source organism: uncultured Clostridium sp. (assembly GCA_964415805.1). Taxonomy (GTDB): domain Bacteria; phylum Bacillota; class Clostridia; order TANB77; family CAG-508; genus CAG-269. The sequence goes on along the minus strand of CAYQBQ010000001.1, from coordinate 19,388 downwards.
GACTCATCTATACAAATTGGTACATTAAACCCTATCATTTCTTTTACACTTCTTTCTATTCAACGTTGGCATATGTTGGTATTATATAACCAAAGATTGCTTTCATTGAAATTATAATTATTAATAATATTAATATTAGAATAATAATATTTCTTATTTTTTCTGATTTTATAAACTTTTCCAATATTATGCTTATTCCATTTACAATAAAATAAGTAAATGGAATAATTATTCCTACTATATATCTTCCTTGTGGTTGAAAATCACTAGTATATGAATAATAAATGCTTAGTGCTATTGTAATTATTATTGATAATATAAATATGTAATTTAATAAATATCTATTTTTTTCATTCTTTTTATATATAAATAAATCTTTAAAATTTATTAAACATCCTACTGCTCCAATTAACCATAGTATAAAATAAGATATATATATTTTATTTGACATAATTATCAGATTATATCCAAAAACTCCGACAAACCCTTTTATTGTAATTATCAACCATTTTTGTTTTATCAACATATCTATAATACTTATATTTTGATTCTGAATTGTAGGCCTTGTTGATGGTTTATATCCTTCCATGGCATATTTGTCACCACATTCGTTTTGTGCTTGTATTCCTAAAATATCCCCATCATATATCATTGCATTTCTTATAAACCACCACCCTGCAACTAAGAATGCAATGCATATTACTATTAATGCTTTTTGGACAATTTCTTTTGTTTTCATTTTATTTGATATTGTTGATATTAAACAAATTATTATGCTACACAATATATATCCATATGCATTATAATAAGTAAGTAAACAAAATCCAATTGTTATTCCTAATAATATACAATGTTTTGTTTTCCAATTACTTTCTAATCCTAGTATCCACAAGTATATTATTATTGTTGATGCTAATAATGCTGTTGAATCATTATTTATGTATGACGCAAGAAATGCTGTTATTGGTTGAAATGCAATAAAAGCAATGAACAGATACTTATAAATCCCTTTAAATAATTTTTGAGAAATTTTTATTGCAAAATAAACAACAAGTGTCATGCTAATTGTACTAACTAATCTCGCTGCAATCAATAATGTAAATGTTTCTGTAGAAAAAACTGATGCAACTTTCATAAAAATAGCACCTATTGTATACGTTAATATAGGTTGAAATGCATATGATATTCCCCACATTTGATTTCTTATTGATTCTTCTTCTCCATGTGGTAATTTATTATTTTCATAAATATATTTGCATATATCCCATTTCATCCCTTCATCTGGGCATGAATTATATGGTTCAGAAACTGTCCATAATAAGTAATAACAAAATATGCATATTAAAAATAATAATATTATTATTCTTTTATTTTTATTTAATTTTTCAAGTATATTATTCATTTTCGGATTTATCTCCTTTTTCCACTTTTTCTATAATATATGGTGGTCTACTTCTTGCTGCATCATATGTTCTCCATAAATACTCTCCTAATACTCCTATTGAAAGCATTATAATTCCAAAACCCATAAGCATAATCATTATGATTGAAGTATAACCTTCTACATCAATAATTCCTGCAAACTTTTTACCAATAATTACAACTAATAATATTAATGATATAAGGAAACTTAAAAATCCTACTGATGTAATCATTTTTATTGGAAAATATGAAAAGCTTAATAATGAATCATATGCTAATTTTATTTTTTTAGATAATGTCCATCTAGATTTTCCTATTTCTCTTTTTTTTCTTATATATGGTACAGTTGCTGTTTCAAAACCCGCCCATAAAATTTGGCTCATTAATGATGTGTTTTTTTCTTGCATTTTTACTAATAAATCAATTATTTGCCTATCTATCAAAAAAGTGTCGAAACCTCCTTTTGGCATATTATGAAGAGCTAATTTTCTCATTAAAAATGCATATAAATTTGAAAATGCCTTTTGCGTAATTGGCTCTTCTCTATCTGCTCTTACTGCCAAAACGGCTTTGTTTCCTTCTTCATATTTCTTCATCATATCTAATATCACTTCAGAAGGTTCTTGCAAATCTGCTGCTTTTCTTACCGCACAATCTCCTGTACATTGTGACAAACCTGCTAATAGTGCTGAATGTTCTCCAAAATTTCTTGACAATCTTATTGTTTTTATATTTTCATCTAATTTTGCTAAATTTTTCATAACTTCATATGATTTGTCTTTTGAGCCATCATCAACAAATATTAATTCATATTCTATATTTATTTTGCTAAGTACCTTTTCCTTTAAATCTGCATATAATGGTAATAAATTATCTTGATTATAATATACTGGTACAATTATTGATATTTTTTTCATTTTTTATTTCCCCTTTTTGTTCCAAATCTTTATTTCTTCTAAATTACATATAATAATATACAAAAAAATTGCAATATACTTCCTAATAATATAAATAAATGAAATATTGAATGCATATATTTTTTCTTTTTACCTAATCCATATAAAACCGCTCCTATGGTATAGGCTACACCTCCTGCAACCAACAATATTAAACCAGGTATTCCTAATAATTGTGGTAACAGTTTTGCTGTGAATATAATACACCATCCCATACCTAAATAGCAAATCATTGAAAATACTTTATATTTTTTAATATCTATTGCATTTAGAGTTATTCCTAAAATTGCAATTCCCCATATAACACCAAATATAGTCCATCCCAATGCTGTATTATACTCTCTAAAAGTCACTAAACAAAATGGTGTATATGATCCAGCTATTAATAAAAATATAGAACAGTGGTCTAATATTTGAAATACTTTTTTTGCTTTTCTTTCTGGTTTTAAACCATGATATATACTTGACATTGTATATAAAATTATCATCATTGTTCCATATATTGAGCTACTTACAACAGCATAACCATTATGGTGAATAGCAGAAAAAACAACACATAGCACCAATGCAACTATTCCAAAACTACCACCTACTATATGTGATGTCATATTAAAAATCTCTTCACCTTTTGTATAATCAGGCAATACTCTATCTTTTAATTTTGTTCTTGTCATTCTATCCTCCATTTTTTATTTTTTGTATTTTTTTACCCCAATGACCTAACATTATTTTTTTATCCAAACTGATACACTCTTAGATTTTACACTAAAATTTCCACATCCATCTTCATCTATTATAACTTCTTCTTCACAATTTCCAAGGCTGTCAATATATATTTCTCCTGCATTTTGGTTTCCAACATACATTCTTTTATATCCCTCTCCCGCATTAGATATAACAACTGCAATTCCTGAATTTATATGTTCATCATCACCCTCTTGAGTCCATCCAATGTAATTATTATGGTCGAAATAGTCATGTTGTAAACCATATGCCCTATTTTTCCTTATTATCATTAATGTTTTTAAGTTTTCTTCTGATTCAATATTATCATGTGGTATTCCATAATAATCTCCATAAAACACACAAGGATATCCATCATTTCTTAGTAATATAATTGAATATGCTATTGGTTTGAACCAACTCTGAACAAAGCTTTGTAAAGCTTGGCCTGGCTGTGTATCGTGATTGTCTACAAATGTTACTGCCATACATGGATTTTCTTTTACTAATGTATGTTCCAAAATTTGTGACATATCATAATCAGGATTATTTGATGCATTATAAAAATTGTAATGAAGTGGTACATCAAATAATGATATTTGTCCTTCTGTTGCAGTAATATATCTATGTAATTTATTTACATCTGTTGCCCAATATTCGCCAACTGCAAATAATTCTTTTTTACTCTCTTCTCTTAGTGTTTGTATCCATTTTTCATAAAAATCTGCATCTATATGTTTTACCGCATCTAATCTAAATCCGTCTATTTTAGTTATGTCTAAATACCATTTTCCCCAATCAATACATTCTTTTACTACTCTCGGATTTGAGAAATCTAAATCTGCTCCCATTAAATAGTCAAAATTTCCAAATTCCTCATCAACTTCTGCTCCCCATTTTTTATCAATAAATTTAAAAATTGCATTTTCGCCAGTTTGGTTATTATAGTCTATTCCATCAAAATCTGTCCAGTTCCATTCAAAATCTGAATATTTGTGTTTTCTTCCTGGAAATGTAAATTTTGTTGCTACTTGCACTGTTTCCTTTTGTGATGTTTCTATATTATGGTTTGACCAGTCAACTTTTGTTGCAGGTATTGTTTGAATCGCATCTGCACCCATTTTATGATTTAAAACAATATCTGCATAGCTTTCAATTCCAGTTTGCTTTAATGTCATTATCGCTTCCAAATATTCATCTTTTGAACCATATTTTGTCTTTATAGTTCCCTTTTGTTCAAACTCTCCCAAGTCATAAACGTCATAAACTCCATATCCTACTTCATCTTTTCCACCAATTCCTTTATATGCTGGTGGTAGCCACATTGCTGTTACTCCTATGTTTGATAGTTTTTCTGCATTTTCTTTTATTTGATTCCATAAGTTTTGATTGCAGTCCATGTACCATTCAAAGTATTGCATTATTATTCCATTGATTTTTTTCATTTGATTACCTTCTTTTGTTTTTTGCTATTATATCATTAAGTTATTTAAAAATCCATATGTTGAACCAGCATTCTATTATATTTTTTATATTTTTCTTATTTTCTCTTCCTATTTACAACAAAATATGATAAAATAATGCCAGTTTATATATCAAAAGAAAAATTAGGAGGAATTATTATGGAATTTAATAAATGTAGTAGATGTGGAAATTTTTATGTATCAAACAATAATGTATGTCCAAAATGCAGTACAAAAGATACTCTAGAATTTGAAACATTTAAATCATATGTAGAAGAAAACGGATTAACACAAAACCTAGATACTATATCTGGAGCAACTGGAATAACAGTAAAAAATTTAAATAGATTTCTAAACTATTCAGAATTTAATGAAGAATTAAAAAAAGGTAATATAAAATTATAATTTATTAGTATTTAATGATAGAAAGGGCGATTTAATAATGACGAATGTATTTGATATTTTAGAAGAAAGAGGCTATATTGAACAAATGACTCATCCTCAAGAAATTAAAGAACTTTTTGGAAAAGAGAGTGTTCCTTTTTATATTGGAATTGACCCAACAGCAGACAGTCTTCATGTTGGACACTTTGTTTCTTTAATGGTTGCAAGCCATATGCAAAAATGTGGACATAAACCTATTATATTAGTTGGTGGTGGTACAGCTACAATTGGTGACCCTTCTGGAAAAACTGATATGAGAAAAATGATGACAAGAGAAACAATTGACCACAATGTTGAATGTATTAAAAAACAAATTGAAAAATTTATTAGTTTTGAAGGTGAAAATGCTGCAATTATAGTAAACAATGCAGACTGGCTATTAGATTTGAACTTTGTTCAATTTATGAGAGACATTGGTAGCCTATTCTCTGTTAACAAAATGCTTGCAGCAGAATGTTACAAACAAAGAATGGAAACAGGTTTAACATTTTTCGAAATGAGTTATATGCTTATGCAATCTTACGATTTTTTGCATTTATATGAAACATATGGATGTAAACTAGAGATGGGTGGAAATGATCAATGGTCTAACATCATTGGTGGTGTTGATTTAATCAGAAAAATTGGAAAAGATGATTCCTTTGGTTTAACATTCAAACTTCTTACAACAAAAGAAGGTAAAAAAATGGGTAAAACTGAAAAAGGTGCTTTATGGCTAGATTCTGAAAAAACTTCTCCATATGAATTTTATCAATATTGGAGAAACATTGAAGACGAAAGTGTTGAAAATGTTTTAAAATTATTAACATTTTTACCTTTGGGCAAAATAAAAGAACTTGCTTCTTTAAAAGATGAACATATTAATGAAGCTAAGAAAATTGCTGCCTTTGAAATAACAAAATTAGTTCATGGTGAAGAAGAAGCTAAAAAAGCTGAGGAAGCTGCCAATGCCCTATTTACTGGTAAAGGTAATTTGGATAATATGCCTACTGTTGAATTGACTGATAAAAATATTTCAATTTTGGATGCTATTATTTTAACTGGTATTGCTCCTTCTAAAGGGCAAGCTAGAACTTTGATTAATCAAGGTGGTATTTCTTTAAATGATAATAAAATTTCTGATGTGAACTATGTTCTTTCAGATGTTGATTTTAAAGATGGATATGCTATTTTGAAAAAAGGTAAAAAAGTATTTTATAAATTAGTTTAAAAAGGGATTGAGGGGCCACCACACCAAATCCCTCTTTTTTTCTTATAAATTAAACTGTAATTATTATATATTAATATTTTCAGAAAAAATGCTGCTTCGGGTCTTCCATAGGGACTTTTTCTTTAAATATTAATATATAATAATTACTTATAATATTAAAAATAAAAAGAGGGATTTGGTGTGGTGGCCCCTCAATCCCTTTTTTATTCTACTATATTTTCTATTACATTATTTACTTCATTAACTTCATTTTTATTCTCAGCTTTTTTCTTATCTTCCTTTACTTTTTCTGCTTCCAAAGAATCAATTAAACTCTGTAACTTCTTAATATCAGATCCCATAAGTTCCCAATCTTTATTATTAGTAGACTCAGATAAATTTTTATTAGCCTTAACAATCGCTTCAATTAACCCATCAATATCATCAGTATTTTCAACTTCAATATTAGATGCTTCTTTTGATAATAAATTTTTTAAAGCATTTTCTAAATTATCTCCAATTGCAACTTTATTTCCAGAAGCAACTACTACCTTTTTAAGTATTGGTATTTTAGACTCTTCATTTAGCATTGTTTGATAAATTGATTCAACATATAATAATGTGTTATTTACAGGAACTACCACCATATCTTTTGTAACTCTTGTTCCTGTTGTGTTTAACGCCTTTATTTCAGAAGAGATTTGTTCATCTTGTTCTATTTGATTATCTAATTGCATTGGACCTAAAATATTACTATCTTGTGTAAATTTATATAATTTTAATTTATTTGCATTTCCTTCTGTTGTACCAACCAAATAAGAAATTAAGTTTTGTTTTGAATCTGGCGTATAAACCTGAATTAATCCAATCTCACTTTTTCCATTTAAATTAAACATTGTATAATATGGTTTTAGTACAGTACCTGATGATTTTGTTATTATTGTATTATTATATTTTGCGAAATCCCATAAATCATCTTTTCTATATAATATATCTGCTTTTACATTGTGATATATTTTTAAAAGTTTCGCTTGTACATTATATAAATATTTTGGATATACAAAATGTTCTGATATATCTTGTGGTATTTCTGTATTTATGTCTTCAAATAATGTTGTATATATATTTCTATAAGCCATAGCAATTGGGTCCGTTTTATCTGTTACATAAAATCTCATTGTTCCGTCATATGCGTCTATTATTACTTTTACTGAATTTCTGATGTAATTAATTTTTTCTTTTATTCCATCATGTTCAATTGTTGTATATTGTGAATAAGGATATTCACTTGAAACAGTATACGCATCTATTACCCACACAATTTTTCCTTCTTCTGTTACAACAGTGTATGGTTCTTCATCATATATTAGATACGGCATTGCTTCCTTTACTCTTTTTATAATATTTCTATTTATTAATATTTTACTATCATTTGTTATTTCAGATGAAAATGCAAGTTTTAAATCACCTGTCTTTATTCCTAGTATTAATCTATCTATAAATCCAAGTTGTAATCCAGCATTTCCATTATATGTTGATGTATGTTCTAACCCATCTTCATCTGTATAATCATATTCCTTTTTATTTTTTGTATTAGTAGCAATTATATCATTTGTTTCTAATCCAAAATATATTTCTGAATTTGTTGTACCTAACTGCTCATCTTTTCCAGATACATCCTTTTGGATATAATTTATTGCCCCTGCTTCTGTAGTTGATGTACTATCAACTACAATTTGACCTTTTCCATGTGTATATTCATATGTTTTATTATTGTATGTTCTTCCTGAATTAGTAATCTCTCTAGTTGATATGTATACTAATTTATTTTCTCCTGATACTTTATATTTTGCAATATTGGCATTCCTATATGAATAATATCCTGTTCCTGTTTGGTTATAATCTAATGTTTTTAATACCACGTCGCTATTTATTAATTTTATATTATTTATTATATCGCTATTTTCGTTAACTTCTGTCTGTGTTATAGTTCCTGTATTTTCTCTGCTTTCTTCTTCTATATCTATATTATAAGCGCTTTTTGTATATTTTATATTATTTTCTAAATAATCTTTCTCCTTATCTAATTTATTTGAGTTTACAAAAATTAAATCAAAAGATATTATAACAAAAAACATTACTATCAAATATCCAGGAATTATAGCTAAATTTTTAATAACTCTTGAAGTATCATTATTTTTAAATGCTTTAATAGCTTTTAATGAAGCTACTATAATAACTACTGAGAATATTAAGTATCCCCATCTTTGAATTATGTTATCTGTATATCCAGCTCCTATAATTTCAATGTTTTCAGAAGTTTTATTTTGATTTTTGATTGTTAACATCTTACTAAGGGATATGTTCGTTGTTCCTATAGCGGTATATATTCCTATACATATTATTATTAGTGCAATGTTTCTTAATAGTTTTTTTATTAATAAACTGTTCCTTAGCATTTTTCCTTCTACACCATCAAAATATTTGTTGAATATAATTACGTAATATAATGCCATGTAAATAGTTATTCCAATAATTATTCCTATTAAATATATCAATAAAGTTTCTATTAGTGGTTTTTGGAACATGTAAAATGCTATATCAAACCCAAAAATAGGATCTGTTACTCCAAAAGATGCATTGCTTGAACATAATAATATTTTTTTCATTAATATATTAGACATAAATGTACTCACAATAACTGATGCTACAAATGCTATTGATTTGTTTAATAGCTTTGGCATTTCTTTATTTTCCTTTTCAAAAAACGTCTTTAATCCTTTTTTTATTCCTCTATTTGTAAAATATATTAATGTATATAAGAATATGAAATTAACTCCAAAAATTATGTATTTGTAACTTAAGTTAGTAAAAAATGCTTGTACATAATTTTCTCCCAATTCTTTATATTGTAAATATGTTCCTCTTAAGCTTATATATGTTCCTATTGCAAATATTACTATAAATAGCAGTACTATCATCATCCTTGTTTTACTTCTTTTCTTTTCCAATTTCTACCTCCTTTTACTTTGGTAATTTAAATACAATCATTCCAAAGTAACTTATTTAATATAGATATTAAATTATTGCTTTTACAAAATCCTCTGAGTTGAATATTTCCATATCATCTATTTGTTCTCCAACACCAATAAACTTTACTGGAATTTTATTTTCTTCAACTATTCCTATAACCACTCCACCTTTTGCTGTTCCATCTAATTTAGTAAGTACTATTCCAGTAATATCTGCCTCTTGCTTAAATGCTTTTACTTGTGATATTGCATTTTGTCCTGTTGTTCCATCTATTACAAGTAGTACTTCTTTATCTGAATCTGGCATTTCTTTATTTATTACTTTTTGAATTTTATTTAATTCATCCATTAAATATTTTTTGTTATGAAGTCGACCTGCTGTGTCTACAATTAATATATCTGCTCCATTTTCTTTTGTTTTTTTGATTGCGTCAAATACAACTGATGCAGGGTCTACTCCTTCTTCTCTTTTTACTATGTCTGCTCCTGCTCTTTTTGACCATATTTCTAGCTGTTCAACTGCTGCTGCTCTAAATGTATCTGCTGCTGCAACTACTACTTTTTTTCCATCTTTTGCTAGTCTATTTGCCATTTTTCCTATTGATGTTGTTTTTCCTACTCCATTTACTCCAACAACTAGAATTACTGATGGTTTTGTATTTAAATGTAAGCTTATATCTGTTATGTCAAGTATTTTTTGCATTTCTTCTCTTAATGCTTGTTTTACATCTTCTTCATCTTGTATCTTTTCTTTTTTTATTCTTTCTCTTAAGTTTGATATTATTTTTATTGATGTATCCATTCCTATGTCTGACATTATTAAGACTTCTTCTAGTTCATCTAAAAATTCTTCATCTACCTTTCTGAAGTTACTAAATACATTGTTTATTTTCTCGTCAAATGATGCCTTTGTTTTGTTTAATCCCGTTTTTAATTTATCAAAAAATCCCATAAATATCTTCTCCCTTTTTATATTGTCATAAAAATCACTAATAAATTACATCTTCTCAGGCATCTGCATACCTAATAATTCTGCTCCTTGTTTTAAGACTTTTCCAGTTGCATATGTTAAATATACACGTGCATTTTGAACATCTTTATCTTCATCAATTATTTTATTTTCATTATAGAAGCTACTATATGCTTTTGATAAGTCTATTAAGTATCTAGATAGTATTGATGGTTCATTTTTTTCTGTAACTTGAATTAATGTATCTTCAAAACCATAAATTAATTTCAAAACGTGTAGAGAATATTCATCTAGTAACTTTTCTATTTTTATATTTTCAAATTTTGGTGTATATCCAGCTTTTTCTAATACGCTTTTTGTTCTTACATATGTATATTGTATATATGGTCCTGTCTCTCCTTGGAAGTTTAATATTGTATCCCAATCAAATATTTCGTCTTTTATTCTCGAACCTGATAAATCATTAAATATTACTGCTCCAATACCAACTTTTTTTGCAACTTCCTCTTTATTCTCTAATCCTGGATTTTTTTGTTCAATTATTTCTTTAGCTCTTGATATTGCTTCATTTAGTAATTCTTCTAGTTTTACAACATTTCCTTCCCTTGTTGACATTTTTCCTGTTGGTAATAATACCATTCCAAATGATACATGTTCTAGACCTTTTGTGTATTTTTCATCTATCCCTAAAATTTTTGCTACTTCAAATACTTGCTTGAAATGTAATGTTTGTTCATATGAAGTTACATATAGTGCTTTATCAAAATCATATGTTCTTGCTCTATACATTATAGCTGCTAAGTCTCTTGTTGCATATGTTGTAGAACCATTTGATTTTTCTATTATACATGGTGTATTTATTCCTTTATCTTCTAAATCTATTATTTTAGCACCTTGTGATTCAATTAATTTTCCTGATTTATCTAATATCTCTATTATTTCAGGCATTTTATCTGAATAAAATGATTCTCCATTCCATGAATCAAATTTACTTCCTAATAAATCGTATACTTTCTGGAATTCCTTTAGACTTAATTCTCTAAATTTTTTCCAAATTTCTACACAATATGTATCCCTATCTTCTAATTTTTTAAAATTATTTCTACAATTTTCTAGTATTTGTTCATCTTGTTTACATGCTTCATTGATTCTAATATATATTTTTGTTAATTCATTTATAGGGTCTTCTTCAATGTTATATTCTTCTCCCCATAATTTATAACCTTCTATTAATTTTCCAAATTGTGTTCCATAATCTCCTAAATGGTTTACTCCTGTTACATTATATCCTAAATATTTATATATATTATATAATGCTCCCCCTATAACTGTTGAGCGCAAATGTCCTATATGAAATGGTTTTGCTATATTAGGTGCAGAATAATCTATTACTATGTTTTTTCCTTTTCCTATTTCTGATTTTCCATATTCTTGTGTTTTTGATACTTCTTCTAAAACTTCTTGAGCTATAGTACTTTTATTTACAAAAAAGTTTAAGTATCCTCCAACAACATCTATCTTATCAATTTCTTTATTTTCTTCTATTTCTTTTTCTAGTTTTTCTTTTATTTCGCTTGCTATAATTTGTGGTGCTTTTTTTAATTCTTTTGCTAATCTAAAACATGGAAAAGAGTAGTCTCCATTTTTTGTATCTTTTGGTGTCTCTATATATGTTTCTAATTCTGTTTCATCTATATTTGTAACTTTATTTATTAATTTTGCAATAGTGTTCTTAAAATTTTTCAATTTATTTCCTCCTAATTAAATAATTGTTTTATACTTTTTTCTCTTTTATGTACTTTTCTATTATATTATAAAAAAGCCTTTTTTACAATATTTTGCTGTTAATTTCAGGAAAAATTTAATTTAAAACATGCAATTACCTAAGACAAAAATTGCATGTTTTTTAATCATATTTTTAATTACTAATTACTTCGTTAGATGATATATCTTCATTTAAATCTATAACACAAGTCGCTAATCTTTCTAAATCTTCATATTTAATGCTTTCATTGGTTTTAAATACTCTTTTACCATTCTTTCTTCTTTCTTTTAATGACTCAAAACTTATAATATTGCTTTCATTTTTCTCTTCTTTTTCTTGTATTCTATTATTTATTTCTGTTAATTTTTCATCATAGTTTATATTCGCTATTTTTTCATTTATTTCTGCTAGTTTTTCATCATAATTCATATTTTCTATTTTTTCATTTATTTCTGCTAGTTTTTCTTTATAATCTGTTCTTTCTATTCTTTCTAACAATTCTGTATTGTTATTTTCTTGTGCTCCTTTTAATTCTTTAATTTCATATTTTAAATTATTAATTTCTAGCACAAATTGTTGAATTAACAGTGTTATTCTTTCATTATCTTCTGTTTTTATTTCCTTTATAATTTGAGCATATTCTTCTTTATGATTCATTAATTTATTGTTCATTTCTTCTAATGCTCTTGAATATTCTTCTTTGTTATTCACTATTTCATCATTTATATTTTCTAATGTTTTTGAATACTCTTCTTTGTTGTTTACTATTTTATCGTTTATTTCT
>CAYQBQ010000001.1:0-6540 GCA_964415805.1 uncultured Clostridium sp. | reverse complement strand
CGTTTATTTCTTCTAATGTTTTTGAATACTCTTCTTTGTTATTTACTATTTTATCATTTATTTCTTCTAATGTTTTTGAATACTCTTCTTTGTTGTTTACTATTTTATCGTTTATTTCTTCTAATGTTTTTGAATACTCTTCTTTGTTATTTACTATTTTATCGTTTATTTCTTCTAATGTTTTTGAATATTCTTCTTTGTTATTTACTATTTTATCATTTATTTCTTCTAATGTTTTTGAATATTCTTCTTTGTTGTTTTCTAACCCATTATTTATTTTTTCAAATTCTTTTTCATAATTTATGCCTTGAACTTCTTCTAATAATTGTTCACTGTTATTATTTTGTATTTCTTTTATTTTTTCTATTCTTTCTATCATTTGCTTGTTATTATTTTCTTGAATTTGTTTTAAATTGTTTATATTATTAGTTATATTATTAATTTGTTTCTTTGTATTATCTCTTTTAGATTCTATAAAAATATTTTTTAATTTTTTTATTTCATTTAAAATTTCATTTCTTAACCCTTTTATTTCATAGTTTATTTCTTGCTTTTCTTCTGGCAACTCTTCTTTTTCAACTATTGTTTCCTCTTTATTTAAAAGTTTTTCTTTTATATTTTCTTCTGCTATTTCTATAATTTCTTCTAGGGAAACAGGTCTTAATTTTTCTTCTATTTCTTCTATTTTCTTTATTTCTTCTGCTTCTTTTCCATAATAATATCCATATCTTTTTCCGTAATATTTTCCTTTTTGAATTTCTGATTTATTAGATATTACACCTAATATTTTTCCATTTACATCTTCTATTAATTTTTTTGTCTTTTTTAAATCATTAATTTTAGTTTTTTTGCTTTCAGATACTAAAATTGTGCTATCTACCATTGATGATAATGCTATACTATCTGATACTACCATACATGGTGTACCATCTAATAAAATAACATCATACATATTCTTTAATAAATCTAATAATTTTTTCATATTTTCTGATGATATTAACTCTGCTGGATTAGGTGGCAATGTTCCATTTTGTAACATATGTAAATTGGGTATTTTCGTTTCTTTAATAAATTCCCTTGATTTTTGTAAATTTTCTAATTCATCATCAGTTATTTCTTTAATAAAATCTGATAGCCCCTCATCTTTTTCTACATCAAATATTTCATTTGTATTGTTTGCCTTTCTTAAGTCTGTATCTACTAAAATGACCTTTTTATTTGCTTGTGCAAATGCAATTGCTAAATTATTTATTATCCAACTTTTTCCTTCTTTTGGTCTACTACTTGTTATTAATATTGTTTTTCTGTTTGTTGAATATAATATATTTGTTCTTATTGTTTTTATACATTCTACTATATGAGATTTTGGATTGTTTTCTATTATTAATTCATTTTTTTCTTTATCTATTGGCAATGTTCCTATATTTTTTAACTTTATGTTTCTTTCTATATCTTTCTCATCTTTTATAGTATCATCAAAAAGATATATTGCCATTACTAATATGATTGATACAAATATTCCTGAACATGCAAATATTACCATATCTTTTATATGATTTATATTACATGGTTTATTTTCTATTTCTGCTTCATCTACTACACTTATATTTTCTATATTGTATATTTCTTTTATTTGTTCCGTAAATACCTTTGCTAATTCGTTTGCTATATTTTTGGCTGTTTCAGGATTACTATTTTTTACTGTAATTTTTAAAAACTGTGTTTTATCTATTTGTGTTGCTTCTACATTTTTTTGCAATTTTGAAGCTGACATTTCTAATTTTAAATTATCTATTGTTTTTTGCATAACATTTGTACTTTTTGCTATGCTACTATATGTAGATATAAGACTTGAATTTATATTTAAATCTGTTTGAGTTAATTCTTTATCTACCTTATTTTCATCTGCAACTAATAATATTGTTACAGATGATTTGTATTCTGGTTGTTTGTAGTAGTATGAATAAACATAACCTAATGTTATGCTCAATAACAATATTAATATTATAAATATTTTTTTAGAAAATATTATTTCTAAAATTCTCTTAATATCAATTTCTTCATAATTTTCCATATACATCACCTATTGTTAATTATACCATGTTTTTGCAATTATCGCAACACTTTATGTTTATTAATCAGTATGACCTATTTTTAGTTATATTTTTATTTATTATGGATATAATTTTATTATATAAAGGAGTTGATGTATAATGGATTTACAAAGAATTCATTCTATTTTAAATAACAAAGAAAAATGTGATGTTTTTTATGATGAACGTCCTGTTTGGATTCAAGGTATTGATGATAAAAATGACATTGCTAAAGTTGGTTTCGTAGATGATTTTGAAGAAAAGAATGTTTTTATTGAAGATTTGTATGAAAAAGATTTATTTAATTAATACTAAAAAAAATAAAATCAATGAAAAATTCACTGATTTTATTTTTTATTCTTATTAAATGATTTTTTAATTATTTAGTTAAAAAAATATTAAAATTCTATTTTTTCTGAAATCCAATTTTCTAATTCGTCAATTTTAACTCTAACTTGTTCCATTGTATCTCTATCTCTAACAGTAACTGATTCATCCTCTAATGTATCAAAATCAACAGTTACACAGTACGGTGTACCAATTTCGTCCTCTCTTCTATAACGTTTACCAATTGAACCTGCAACATCATAATCACACATAAATTTCTTAGCAAGTTTTCCATAAACTTCTTCTGCTTTATCTGATAATTTCTTAGATAATGGAAGTACTGCAACTTTATATGGTGCTAATGCTGGATGTAAATGTAATACAACTCTTGTGTCACCTTCTGCAATTTCTTCTTCTTCATATGCATTGCATAAAAATGCTAAAACAACTCTGTCTGCTCCTAATGATGGCTCAATTACATATGGTACATATTTTTCGTTTGTTTCTGGGTCTTGATATGATAGATCTTGTTTTGAGTGATTCATATGTTGTGTTAAGTCATAATCAGTTCTATCAGCAATTCCCCATAATTCTCCCCATCCAAATGGGAATGCAAATTCTATATCTGTTGTTGCTTTACTGTAAAATACTAGTTCTTCTGGTGAATGGTCTCTTAATCTGATATTTTCTTTTTTCATTCCTAAATCTAGTAAGAATTTTTCACTATAATCTTTCCAATATTTGTGCCATTCTAGGTCTGTTCCTGGTTTACAGAAAAATTCAAGTTCCATTTGTTCAAATTCTCTTGTTCTAAATGTAAAGTTTCCTGGTGTTATTTCATTTCTGAATGCTTTACCAATTTGTGCAATTCCCATTGGTATTTTCTTTCTTGATGTACGTAATACATTTTTAAAGTCAACAAATATTCCTTGCGCTGTTTCTGGTCTTAAATATACTGTTGATGTTGTATCTTCAGTTACCCCTTGGAATGTTTTGAACATTAAGTTAAATTTTCTTATATCTGTAAAGTTTGTTTTTCCACATGACGGACAAGAGATTTTGTTTTCATTTATGAAATTAATTAATTCTTCGTCTGTCATTCCATCTGCTATCATATCTTTTCCATTGTCATGAGCCCATTCTTCTATTAATTTATCGGCTCTATGTCTTGTTTTACATTCTTTACAATCTATTAATGGATCTGAAAAACCTCCAATGTGTCCTGACGCTACCCATGTTTCTGGATTCATTAATATTGCTGCATCAAGTCCTACTATATTTGGTTGTTCTTGTATAAATTTCTTTCTCCATGCTGCTTTAACATTATTTTTTAATTCATTTCCTAGTGGGCCATAGTCCCAAGTATTTGCTAATCCTCCATAAATTTCTGATCCAGGATATATAAATCCCCTATTTTTGCATAATGCAACTAATGTGTCCATTGATTTTAACATAAAAATTTCCTCCTTTTTTAAAACTGTTTTAAAAAAACTTTCGAGCCTAGCTATATATTGTATAGCTAGGGACGAAAGTTTAGTTCCGCGTTTCCACCCTAATTCTTAAAGCTTTTTGTTTTGCTTTAAGCACCTTAATTGTATTGATGCTATTAAACATCTTTATTACTCCAAAGCTCCCCATACTTATTTTATTACGAATATTTCAGCTTGCTATTCGCTCTCTTTTATAAAATTCAAAGTATTTTTTCTTTTTCATCGTAATTTTTGTGTTCTATATAGAACTATTAAAAATGGCAGGGGTAGAAGGACTCGAACCCTCACAGGCGGTTTTGGAGACCGATGTGCTACCATTAACACTATACCCCTATTTGAATTTTTCTTAAGACATTTATTATATTAGCACAATTTTTTTATTTTGACAAGGCTGTATTATAAATTTTTTAAATTATTTTAAAAAAAATATTGTATTCTTTTTAAAAGCATGTTATAAATATTATACATTATTTAAGGAGTGTGATATTTATAAAGAAATTATTTGAAAAAATTATTTTTTTCATTATTTTATTTTCAATTTTTATTTCTATATTTTTCATCCCTATAATTCAAGGTGGTAATTTAAATTCTTCTAATTCTCAAAACAAAGAATTTATTGATTTTAATCCTGATGGTTTTGTATGGCCTATTCCAGGTTATACTAGCATTAGTTCTTATTTTGGTAAAAGAAATGCCCCAACAAGTGGTGCTTCTAGTTTTCATTATGGTACTGATATACCTGCACCAGAAGGTACTAAACTTATTGCAATAGCTGATGGTGAAATTACATTTCGTTCATTTTTAGGTGCTGGTGGTTATACTATTACTCTTTCTTTTGATAACTATAAAGTTTCTTATTGTCATGTTTCCCCTAATTTTATAGTTTCTGTTGGTGATTTTGTTAAACAAGGTCAAGTTATCGGTTATGTTGGTCCTAAGTATGTTTATGGCGTTTCTGGAAACCCTTATTCTGATAGCTCTGGTAAACCTACAAATCGGTGCTACTACACGGTTGCCATCTTCATTTGCGGCTTTAGAGTTAATGGAGAATATAAAAATCCTTTAAATTATTTTTAAAAGTGAAACAATGAACCAAGAGGGACGTTCTTAGATTGGTTTAAATTCAAAAAGATATTAAAATAAAAAATCCCTCAATATATGTTATAATATTGAGAAATTTTTAATTAATCTTCTTTATTTATATCTTTTAACAATTCTAATTGTGATATTAACAAAGACTCCATTTTTGCTTTATATATATCAAATTGTTTTTTTACATCATCTAATTCTTTTTGTTTTAAAATTATTTCATTATTTAATTCATCAACCTGTTTTTGAGCATTTACTTTTGCTTCATCTACTATTTGGTCTGCTTTTTGTTTAGCTACATTTTTTACTTCTTCTGCTGTAGTTTGTGCCATTATTAGTGTATCTTGTAAAGTTGATTCTATTGTTTTATATTGAACTAAACTATTATTTAATTCTTCTACTTTAGTCCTTAATTCATTAACTTCTTTATAATTTTTAGAATACTCAACTGTTAATTCATCCAAAAAATCATCTACTTCTTCTACACTATAACCATTTACCATTTGCTTTGCAAATCTTTTATTCTCTATATCTAAAGGTGTTATCATCTTTTCCTCCCCAACAATAGAATTATACTACTAATTATTTACATTATTATTTCTTAACCATGAAACTGATAATTTACTTTTTATTTCTTCTCTTGCCATTTCATTTGTTATTTCGTAATTTGATGGTGCTACTAAAAAGATTGAATTTGATACTTTTTGAATATATCCATCTAATGCATAAACTCCACCACTAATAAAATCAACAATTCTTCTTGCAACATCTTTATTAACATATTCCAAATTAACTATTACTGATTTTTTCTCTTTTAAAAATCCACAAATTTCATCTGATTGTTCAAATGTTGTAGGTTGAGAAATAACCATTTTAATTGCTTGGCTTTGTGATTGTGGCATATTTAGCACTTTATTATTACTATTTTTTCTACCAAATAATTTTCTATCTTCTACTTCATCTTCTTCTTCATTTTCATAATCATATATATCTTCATCTTCATAATCTTCGGCTTCTGCTGAATCCATTCCAAATAAATTCCAAACCTTATTCATTAATGCTCCTGACATAAAAAAACCTCCTAAAACCTCTTTACATATTATGCTATAAGTATCTACTTTTTTTTATTTATTGTCAATAGTTTTTACAAATGTAATAAAATTTTAATATTTTTGTAATGTTTTTGTAATATTTTTTTTTTATTGTTGTACTTTGCTTAAATCCGGATTTAATACCAATTCATCATATATTGATATCTTTTTCATTGAACCAATTTCATTTTTATCAAATCCTATTTTTTCTAAATCATCTGTACTATAATTAGAAACTATAGAATATTTGTCGTTTTTTCTCGTTACTTTTACTAATATCTTATCTAAATATCCCACTCTATTTCTTACTACATAATTTAATCCATTTTCTTCTATAATAGCTTGATTTGGCACTTTTAAACCAGTACTGCTCCACCATATTAGGTCAAACGAAATCTTTCTGTAATTTGCAAGTTCATCTATTTGTTTATTAATTTCAAATATTCCTTG